>JAICQQ010000239.1 GCA_025937785.1 Polyangiaceae bacterium | reverse complement strand
CGGCATCGCCGGTCACGCCACCAGCGGCTCTCGCATCTGGCGCACCATCGGGGCCGACGTCAGCGGTGCCACGGACGCAGGCGGCGTCATCGGTAGCGCACCCGCGAGCCCCACCTTCGATCTCGCCGGTAACTTCTGGAACCGCAGCAAGACTCCCGCGAGTCTCATCGCCAACGGCGCACCTTCCATCACGGTCGGTGGCGAAGGCAAGACGACCACCGAACTCAAGCAACAGGCGACGTTCACGACTATCACGTCGCACAACCCGGCCGCTTGGGACTTCACCAACGTCTGGGCCATGACCGACACCGTCAGCGAGCCGCGCCTGCGCTGGACCGACAACCCCGCCAACTGCAGCTCCTGCCCCCTCGAGGTCCACGCCCTCCTCCCCGACACCGGCTACTACCCCGGCGCCCTCGAAGTCACCGTACTCGGCAGCGGCTTCGACACCACCACCACCGTTACCGTGGGCGGCGCGCCCTGCACCAACCTCACCGTCGTTTCCGACGGCCTGCTCCGCTGCCTCACCCCTCCCGGCGGCGTCGGCCTCGTCGACGTCGTCGCTTACGAAGGCACCACCGAAGCCATCGCGGCCAACGCCTTCACCTACAAAGCCTTCACCCGCGCCGACACCATTGCAGGCACCGGCGTCGCGGGCAGCACCAACGGCGCCGGCAACGTCGCGCAGTTCAGCTCCAGCATCAACGCCTTCACGATGCGCGGCTCCACCCTCTACGTCGCCGACGGCACCAACTACAAGATCCGCACCATCGATCTCTCCGAGCTCGATCCGAACAATCCGCAGCCTGCCAATGTCACCGTGACCACCCTAGCGGGCAGCGGTTCGTTCGGTGTCACCGACGGCAGTGCTGCGACGGCGCAGTTCCAACAGCCCGACGATCTCACGTTTGGGCCGGGTAACTTCCTCTACCTGAGCGACACCAACTGGCCGACCTTGGCTAGCCCCGCATCGACGGTCCGGCAGGTGAACGCCACCACCGGCGAAACGATCACTCTTTTGCAGGGCTATCTGAGTGCCAGCGCCATCGCGATCGACGAGCCCTATGGCTACGCCGCTGACTGCGGCCTCAACGCCATCATCCGCTGGCAGCTCGGAACCGGCGTGTTCAGCGATTTCGTCGGAACATCGGGCCTTTCCGGCGACATCAACGACATCGGTGTCGATGCCAGACTCGATTGCCCCTCCGGTTCTGCACTCGACTCCGCAGGCAGCTTCCTCTTCTTCACCGATCGCAACAATCACAAGCTGAAGCGGGTCGACCTCGCCACCGCGACCGTCACGACCCTCGCCGGCACGGGTACCGCCGGCTTCGCAGACGGCGCCGCTCTCACCACCGCCGAGTTCGAAGCTCCGAACAAGCTCGCAGTCGCCCCGCAGCACCTCTTCGTCAGCGACACGCTCAATTGCGCAGTTCGCCAAGTGAACCTGACAACTTCACAAGTCACCACCCTCGCCGGCACCCCCAACACCTGCGCTCGCAACGACGGTCCCCTCGCCAACGCCACGTTCGGCAGCCCAATCGGCATCTACTATGCACCCGCCTACGGTCTGTTCCTGGGGACAGGCGACAGGGGCTCGCCCGCTGGCAGTATCATTACTACCAATGTCATCACTTTGATTCACTGAGGCACCATGCAACTTCGAACCAAGCGTCTAGCTTCGCTCTCGCTGGCATTCGCGGGCACTGCACTCGCCGTCGTGGCTTGCGGCGGCAGCAGTTCGTCGAGCAAGGACACGTCGGACACCAGCGCTAGCACCGGCGGTGCTGGTGACACTGGGGGCGGCGGCGTCACCGATGCCGGCGGAACCAGCGGAACCAGCGGTACCAGCATCGGCAACACCAACACCACTGCCGCCACTAGCGCCAGCAATACGATGGCCGGTGACGCAGGCGGATCCGGCGGGACGAGCAGCACCGCTGGCGGAACCGGTGGCAGCGCGGCGGCCACTGGGGGTGGGGCTGGGGGCACATCGGGAGCCGCCGGCGAAACCGCAACTAGCGACAGCGGGGGCACGGCTGGATCTGGCGGGACGGGGCCGACCGGCGTGATCGGAGTGCTCGGGGAACCCTGCGACTCACCGGGCCAGCTAGCGTGCGCCGGCAATCACCAGAAGCTCACGGTCGTCTGCGGAGGTGACGGCGAGTGGCAGGTGAACGAAACTTGTGGCGCGACCGAGTTCTGCGACTCGAGTGAGGGGCCGACGACCGGCTTGTGCATTGAACCTGCGGAAGGGTGCGCCGGTCGAGAGCCTGGGGAGCTAGTTTGTGGCGGTGCTTCGGTGGTCACTTGCGACGTGGACGGACTACGGACGATAGTTGTCGAAGAGTGCACAACGCCCTGCGTGGAAGGGGCGTGCGCCGACACCGGTGCTCCGTGCCCCGACGAAGAGTTCGTGAATTGCAGCCGCCAATGTGGTGACTTCGAATGTCTCGAATCAGAGGAGGGGTGCGTTCAGGGGCAGCCGTTGGACGCCTACCTTGAGGATGTTGGCGACTCCGTTATCGTACGGACCGCATCCTATGGTGATCTATGTGAGCGGGCCGGTGAGCGATGTGGCGAAGAAGTGCGCGCCATGCCGGTGGGTGCGTTCAACGTTCGTCTCAGGTGCACGGTGGAAGCTCCGTGGGGAATTATCACCGAAGCTCGACTCGCAGAGGATGCATGTGCTGAGCGCCTGCCTTGCGAGATAGTAGAGGTCGCTGACGTCTCCTCCACGGTTGCCTACGTGGAGACCAGCGATCCGACTGCCGGAGCCGCGAACGTGTTGGTGGAAGTTGTCGATGAGGAGGCCACGTGTCCGTGAGATTCAAGTTTCCGATTGCCGCGATAGCGAGCGCGCTAGTTGCAACGGGCACCTCGAGCAGTGCGCTTGCGTTTCGCACCGCCGCCGATCTCGAGGAGTTCGAGGGTGTGGAACGCGTAGCGTGGGACATTGACGAAGTAGCTGTGCAACTCAGCTTGACTGGTCCTCAGCCGTTCGAGTTCGACGAGCTCGAAGACACCGTTCGCACTGCAGCCGAAGTGTGGTCGGAGCCAAGTTGCGGCTCCCTCCGGTTTGTTTACACCGGGCTTACGGGCGAAGTGGCCGAACCCGCAGATGGCGAGAACACTATCCAATGGATCGACGATTGGTACGATCGCGGTTTTCCGGCGGACGCCGCGGCAATCACCGACGTGCAATACGCGGGACGCGACAGCGACTGGGTCATTGTCGAAGCGGACATTTACATGAACGGAAGCAACATCGAGTGGGCCCTGGCGTCCGGGAACAGTGACGCTCGAGAAATACTCGCCGTCTTGGTGCATGAGATGGGGCACATGCTTGGCCTGCTGCATCCTTGCGAAGAGTATGGCGTAGACGGGGCGCCGGACTGCCACGAGGAGCAGTTCGATCGTGAGACCACGATGTATCCTCTGTATGACGGCGAGCAGCAGTCGCTGGACTTTGATGACATCGGGGGGATGTGCTTCCTCTATCCGGTCGCGATGCCTCTTCCCGAACCGGGGGAAGACCCATGCGCCGAAGAAGCGTGCGAGTGTGGCGAGGAGTCGGACTGCCCGCTGGGCTACTACTGCATGAAAGGGGGCTGCACTCGCGTACGAGACACAGCCACGGGTAATGAACCCGAGCCGGGGTGTGATGATTGCGGAGGCGAACCCGAGCCGCTCAAGCCGTTCGGCGAAGTCTGCGCAGAAGCAAACCAGTGCGTTGGCGGGGAGTGCCTGGCCGGTCTAACGGAATCCCCTGTGTGTACGCACACCTGCCGTTCTGAGGCTGAGTGCCCCGATACCTGGTTTTGTACGTCTGTCGAGAACAAGGATGTTTGCACCCCGGCCTACCTAGCTGCTGGAGGTGGATGCGCCGTCGACCAGCCAGGTTCTGGTTCGCCGTCCGCGGTGTTCTTATCGGTTCTGGTTGCGGCTGGTGCCCTTCTGCGGGGTCGCACACGCCATCATCTCAACTTCACCCGCTCGAGGGTGAGGAGGTCATCGTGATTCGCACAAGCGCAAGCCTAATAGTGTTGGCCCTGTCACTGCTCATCTTCGGTTGCAAGGACGAGCGTACCGCACACCTCCTTGAATCGGCGCCTGAAACGGACAAGTACTCCGAGCTCGAACGACTCGAGAAGATGCAGATGGTGCGAGTGCGCACACTCGAGGACGGCGAGATCCACGACATCTCGGTGGACGAATTTGAGGACGACCTGAGGTACAAGCACTGTCCGAGTGCGTTCGGATGCATTTTCGGGACCGACAACGCCTGCGACGAGTACACGTGCAGCATGGCGGGAGCTGCTTGTCTTGCCCGGTCGTACATGGCGGCTGCTGGAGTTGGAACACTGCTCATAGAAGAACCGTACTCCTCGGACAGGGAAGGATACGAGGCGCTTCCGCAATCGAGCGCGACAAAAGCTGAGTTCGCTGAGCGAGCGTTCGAGGCCTACAGTGAGCTGCTCGACTTGGTGCAGCAGTTTCTTCTTGAGAGACCGGTTTCTCAAGAAGGCGGGTCGTGCGTTGTCGAGGACTGGGATGCCATTGTGCGAGAGGTTGGGCAGCACTATGTGAATGCCTACCACGGTGCGCGAGACGCGATCGACCTGGCCGTACAAAGTAATATAGCGGCCGCCGATTCCCAGTGGGGAAGCACACCCGACGAGCGCATCAGTGCAATGCGAGTTATGTCGGGACCGGACCTCTCGCGAGCAAAGGCGGCGCACTTGCTGGTTGGAGGTGGGGATGGACTCCGCGGAGCCATTGAGGCGCCGCTCTGCACGGCCAGCCCGCTTTCTCCACCTGAAACGCGAGCCTTAGAGATTCTGAGGACGGCAGGCATCTCGTTCCGCGATGTCGTAGACAACGCGTATGAGTATCAATGGCTGCTTGGGCCGCTCGGTTCCGGAACCCCTATCGAGGATTTGCTAGAAGGTGCAGCCGTGGGCGGCAACGTCCATGATCGGCTCGAGTACTTCCTGCAGGTCGAAATCGATGCGCCGGTGACTGAGCATTTCGGATTGAGTACGGAAGACTTCGAGCAAGCACGGCGCTATCTACGCCAGGAGTTCACGGCGTTCGCTAGAAGCTGGGGCACGCTGCCCGATCCCTTCGGTAACGCCGCTCCGCCATACGCGCGCTACGCCGGAACCTCTACGAAACCCTTCCCGCGAGACCCCGCGTATTACGTTGCTCTCCTGGACCAGGAGGCACCTTTCATTAGCGCGTTTTTTGGTCTATGGGGGGCGAGCTATCCTGACTACCGAACTGTAACGGAGTGGGAGAGGTTCGGTGCGGAAAACCTTGCGGACTTCCTTGAGCGCGCACAGGCGTTCGCCCATTTTTTCCTTTCGCTCGAGAGCACGGAGGACCTTGCGGACGACGTGTCTGGCTTTGAGAATGCTGTTCTGGATCCGCTGAGGCTGCTCGTGGCGACACCGGACGTTCATGGGCGCATCGACGTGTGCACATTCCTGAACGGCGTCGAATTCATTGCGCATGGGTTCGTTCCGACTGACGGTCTTGTGATTGGCCGCGGCGAAGACGTGCTTCACTGCGCGACTCAAGGACACGTGGACGGCGCTCCTTGCGTTCTTGATGCATCATCGCCAAACCTGGTGGCCGATCTCGACACCAGTGTCGATCCCGACATGGGCTACGCTTCCGCCGTATTTGGGTGGTTTGAATTCGGGAACTTCTTCGAGGAGGCGCAGCATCGGTTCTACTTGTTGCAGCCAAAGCCAGGTACGAACGGCGGGCCCGGGAACTACCTCGCGCTCCAGGGCTTCAATCCCTATCCAGAAGAGACGGATCACTGTCGGATGTTCCCAATTGTGCCCGATGCGATCGAACGCGCGGGTGCGATTGTGGCACCGAGTCCCGAATGGTGCACCCGATCGAGTGTCGAGTGTGCAGGCGAGAGCTTCGACGCCCGACTGCCGCTGGAAGATGAGCTTTCAGACGATGGGGACGGAATCGAGTCTTCGTGGCGACATTACCTGAATCTGGCACGCCAAGCCGCCGCCGAGTCGGACCTGCTTGCAAATGAATACCTTCGCGCCGGCCTGGCGGTGGATCTGGAAGGGCAGGCCGGTGATCAACGGAAGTTAGCGCAGCGTGAGAAGGCGGCTGCAGAGCTCGAGCAGTTGCAAGAGATCTGTGGAACGACCGTGGACATTAGCCACATTCTCAAGTGGCTCGGTACACAATGTGTTCCGAGCGACGAGTGCGATTTCGCAGATTCTTTTGACCTGTCAGAAATCTCGGACGTCATCACGTATAACCCGGGGATCGGGGGGCATACGGTTGCGGGCTGGCAGGGGTTTGTCGAGGAGGAAACGGAGCTGGGTGACCTGAAGAAGTGCTTAGCCTCGTTCGAGGACACGGAGGAGCTGGTTGCTCTAGGTGATAGTGATCTGTGTGTATTCAAGGATGAAGAGGGGAACTACTGCGATCCGCAGTGGGGTATCGAGTGTCCCCTTCACGATGAGGAAGCGCAAAGTTGCCCAGACCCCGGTGAAACGATCACCATTACGTCGCTCGAGGGTGCGGAAGTAGAATTGTCTGGCGTACATATCGGGGAGGGGAAGAAACTCAACTTCTTCAGTACGCCTAGCTGGATGCCGCCCCCCCCTGTGGAGAACATGTGCGATGGTATTCGCAGATTGAGGGACGCACCTGCAGAGGATAGCTCGGACGTTCTGATCCAGAATCTCGTCAGAAGTAGCTTGTTCCACCACAACTCGTTGGACGAGTTTCGCGAAACAATACAAGTCGAGGCACTGTATGGTGGGTACGTGGCCATCAACGTTGGCCCGCAACGCCAATGGGCGACGGGGGATCCGGCGACTGGACCTTCTGATACCTGGCCCTGCTCCACGGAGGGAATGCCAGAAATTTGTAGCGAGACCTGCACTCTTTGCGGCCCGAACGGGACGATGTGTTGCGGCGACGGCCTCTTCTGTTTTCATGGCGATTGCCAAACACGAGCGGGAGTTGGTCAGGTAAACCGGAGGCTGATCGACGCGGTCCTTGCCACAATTATCATGACGAATCGGGAAGACGCTGCACCACACCGCCCGGTGTTGCTGCCGCACTACTTGCACGTAGACTTGGCCAAGCCTCGTCAAGCCCCCAGTCTATTGGTGGATCAAGTGGTGGCGACTGGAGGTGTCGCAGCGGAGCTCGGTGCATCCATACCGATTTTCGCCAACGCGAAATGGACGGCGTTCAATAGCGTCGGCGATCCGCCCGAACTCGGTCACGCATTCTCTATTGCAGACGCATTCGAGGGAACCGGGAATGAGTTCAACCTGGAGAGTGAGCGAATACTGGCGCTCGGTGACGCAAGGATTATCGGCGTGCGGGACAACGCGGACGCTGTGTTTTTTGGCGGTCTGCGTATCGGGGACGAAAAGGACGGTTACCTCATCAAGATGCTTCAAGCGGGCTACGCTCATGAGACCACACTAGAAGAGCTCGCGTCTGACCTAGAGACCGTGGTCATTGGGCCGACGCACGACGTGCCCTGCAATGCTTGGGATCTGACTCATTGCGCATCTCTGTCGAATGATCCCGGTATTCGTGAGCTGCAGGTGAGCGCGGAATGGGCCGACCTAGAGCTTAAACCGACTTACCCTTTCAACACGCTTCCGGGTCGAGCATTTGACGGCCCCGAACTAGAGTTCGATTACAAGCACAAACGCGCAGCGTTGATGGACGGACTCGAACTAATGTGCGCGGTGAAGGAGGGGGCTGGCTTAATGGCGACTGAGCGCGCCTGCGGTGATCCGCCGACCTACGCCTCATTGGAGGACTTGGACGACTTCGGTGAGTACATCACGTGCATCGGCGACTTCCTGACTGCAAAGGCTGCGCTCGCAACCTTCAGGGATTTCCCAAAAGCCGCGATGGTTGACGTGGAAACGGGTGCAACGGCCTTCGCAACAGAGCCGGGCCAGATCAACCAAGCGATCTCAAGGTTGCGCTCGTCGCTGTACCAGGTTGCACTCGCCGGTCCCGCCATTGGCCGCACGGTGCGCAACATTGGCAGCGCGATGGGTAACCTTCATTCGGTGATGACGTTCTATGACATAGAGGGGGAGATGCGCGATGTCAGGTACAACGCCGAGGAAGCACAGCAGATGATGCAGTGCGCGGTGGCTGCCGCTCGAGCGGGCGGTGCGATCGGTGCATCAGCGGTGTCGACGGCGACAACGAACCCCGGTGCTGGAGCGCAGGCTGTTGGTGAGGCCATTGCTGCGATGGCCACTTGCAACAATAGCGCAGCTCAGATCGGCTTTGCGCAACAGCTACGTGACTTGGGCGGCGAACAGGACCAGGTCGAGCGAGAGAAAGCAATTAGAGAGTTCGAAGACCGGTTTTACGGAACGGAAAGTGAGCTGCGAACGCTCAATATTCAGCTGTCTGACAACCTGGAAATCATCCGACGCACTCTAGGGGAGGTGGAAACACTCAAGCGGAACGCTCAGCGAAGAATTAGCCAGGCGTTGTGGTACATGACGGATCAGGCCGCCGAGTACCCCGAGATCAACAACGTGCTCGATAACAGTCGGGCGCTCGCGAGAGAACGCTACGAGCGCTCCCATCGTAACGCTGTTCGTATGGCCTTCCTGGCCAAACGAGCGATCGAGATGCGTCTCGGACTGCGGCTTGCCCAGATGGCCGACGATCTGCCGCTCGTTCAGGCTCCACAGCTTTGGGAGTCGACACTCTGCGCGACGCAGCCGATCTCCTACGACGATTCCGAGGGAACCCTGTTCAATCCCGGGCAGACGTCATTCACAGACGAGGGGGTGGGCGCGGAGCTTGCGGACTCGTTCATCGGCGATTACGTGCGCAGGCTGGAGAACGTGGTCGAGTCGTACCGCATGGAGTACAACTTCCACGAGGGATCCGATACACTGGTTGCATCGTTGCGCGACGACATCCTGGGGGTTCGCGCCACGTGCGAGACCGAGTCTGATAACCTTCTGTACCACTCAGGTGACCTCACTCGTCTTCGCGGCTACGAGCGCCTTGCGGCGGAAGGCGACGTACCCGCGTGGTTCCTCGAAGGTTGTGTTGAGCCGCCTGAGGAAGGGGAACCTGAGCCGCTGTCTCCTGCAGACTGCATCACGGTGAACGTTCAGCGCGGCATGGGGCTTACGCCGTTCGCCGAGTCCGCGGGCAACGCCTACGACTCACCAGGATTTCGGTTGGTGTTTGGGGAAAGCTCTGGGTGGTGCGGCCCGAACGGCAGTTGTGATGAGGACATAACCGACGCTGGCGTGTTCCAACGCGTGCGACTGAGTCCGGGTCGTTATCGGTACTCGTGGTACACGAGAGCGACGTTCGCCACGCAGCCCGGAGGCCAAGCGGGTCACGTGCGACGGGTCGGGGATCCTCAGGAAGTCACGCCGATCGTGTCCCACTTCATTGGCACCACCGAGGCTGACCCGAATTGGAGCAGGGCCCATTTTGTGTTCGATGTCGCTGACGAGGAAGACTACCTAGTGGGCTTCGCTCTTCCGACCAAAGCCTCGGGCAATGCCGTCCAAGTGGGCGCCCCGATGCTCGAAAGAATCGAGCAATCGGTTGACTTGGAGGAGGGCGTGCCGCGTCAGTATCAGAACACCACAGAAGTCAGAACCCTGACGAGACAGACCTGTGAAGACACGGATGGTTTTGTCTTCCGACAGAAGTACTGGACGAGGGGCTGCGTTCACCTCTGCCCCGACGGATTTTCTTCGGACTGCCGCTCGCGAGCCGAAGAACGTTGCTTCTACGAAACCTCCTTTCACGTTAGCCAGGCGGCAATAGAAGCTGGCGATATCTTCAACCAGAGTGGTTTCGCTCGAGGAAACTTCAACTACCGCATTGACAATGTCGCGTTGAATTTTGTCGGTACGGGAATTCGTGACTGCAGCGACAGTGACGTGCCGCAACCCTGCTTCAGCGCAGGTTTCGTTCCGTATTCGCTCGCGCACCAAGGGCCTTTCTATGTGAGAAACCACCGCGGCGAAGACTTCAAGGCGCTGCTGTTCGACGGCAACATAGAGCACGCACGGGGCTTAGCCACTGAGCGCTACATCTCGAACCCCATTGGAAGTGCCGACGCCGAACTCCTCGCGCCATATACACGAACCGAGTTCCAGGGCCGCCCGCTGGACGGCGACTTCGTACTGCGTGTGTGGGAGGAGGAAGGGACTGCATTCAACTCCATTGACGATGTGCAGGTAGTTCTCAACTACCGGTATTGGACCCGTTTCGACTGATCGCGACCTCGCTTTCGGAGTTCGCCATGCAGTTGTTCACGCGACACCAGGCTCGTTCGCTCTGTGCCCGACGCTCGTCGGCACGCCATCGCCTTACCGCCCTCGTCACGCTCGTCGCTCTCGCCGCGCCGATCGTCACCCCCGCTCTGGCCGCCGCGCAGCCGAGCGGGGACCCGATCGAGCACATCGCTGCGAGCGAGTGGGTCCAGCCCGAACACACGTTCGAGCTCGCGCCGACCATCCAGCCCGACGTCAGCGTGCCGGTTGGCAACGGGACGACGCGGGACCCCAGCTTGCACGCCCCCGAAGACACCCCGGACCCCGGATTGGGCCCGATAAGCGCGGGCGACAGAACCGACTACGACGTCTCACCCGGTGACCGAGTCGACCAAATGGTCGACCCGAGCGCGGGAAGCGACCCTGACCCAGTAGAAACTACAGAGCTACCCACGGGTGCCGATAAGAGCGGCGTCACCAGCAAAGCCATCAGCGTGCCCAAGGGCAGCGGCACCATTCAAGGCATGGGCGAGAGCTTTTCGGCGCAGCTGTCGACCGGCATCGCGACCTTCTCGGTACCATTTGCGTTGCCGGCGGCGCGGGGTGGGGCGCAGCCGTCGCTGGGCTTGAGCTATTCGTCGTCCGGAGGCTTCCTCGCGGCTGGCGTGGGATGGAGTCTCGGGGTGCCGTTCATCGCGCGCCAGACGGATCGCGGGCTACCGCGATACATCGACGAAGCAGACTGGCACCCGAACCAGGACCGTTTCGTCTTCAACGGCGGACAGGAGCTCGTCCCGATCTGTACCGTGGGCGACGGCGGTACCTGTGACAAGGCCCTACCCACCGAGGAGATGCCCCCGTGGGCGGAAGGTCTCCAGTACTTTCGCGCGCGCGTCGAGGGATCGTTCCTCCGGTTCTTCTGGTCTCCCGATCACTTGACCTGGCGCGTGCAGGACAAGAGCGGCGTGACGATGGAGCTTGGAGTGCCGCTCGATGGTTCGGACGATCGCACGGCGTTGGAGGTGAATCCCGATCGTCAGAGCGAGATCTATCGCTGGAACCTGGTGCGGCAGTACGACACGCACGGTGACGCCAATCCTGCGGGTTCGCTGCCGGCGCCAAACAATGTCGTGATCTACAAGTACTTCCAGGATGGGGAGACGGCGTATCTGTCCGACATCTTCGACACGGGTCCCGTGAACGACCCGACGCCCTCCGACTTGAGCAAGTATGCCCACCACACCCGCATTCGCTGGGAGGCGCGCCCCGATCGGACCGAGAGCTATCGGTCGGGTTGGCGCATGCAGCAACGGCAGCGCGTGCAGGGCGTGGACGTTACGAGCAAGACCTTCAATGACCCGAACTCGGAGCGCCGCTTGGTGCGCCGGTATCACCTCGCGTACGATCCGGATTCCCACGTTTCGTTGCTCGAGGGCGTGCAGGTGGAAGGGCGTTGCGCGTCGAGTGAGACGAGCGCACCGGGCGAGAACGACGGTGGCGAGCTGGGGAGCACGGATTGCGAGCGCTTGCCCCCCATGACATTCGGCTACGAGCGGGTGGAGGGCAGCGCCACCCTGCCGGGTCACGAGGCCATCAACGAGCAACTGATCGAAGTGGGAAGCGCGCCGGATCACTCGATCGACGAGGCGCTCACCGATTTCTTCGACGTCAACTCGGATAGCTTAGCGGACATCCTGGTCACTGCGCCCGGCCTTTACAACGACGGTCACGCCTTTTTTCAGAATGGTGCGGGCGGGGTGGTCAACCGGTTTGGCGGCCCGACGGAGATCGGTATTGCAGGGGTGCTGGGCGCGAACGCCAACACGATCCGCCTCACCAACCTGAACGTGGTGCCGCTCGACGTGGATGGCGACGGGCACGTCAACCTACTGCACATGCCGCGGGTCAAGACGTACTCCCTCTATTCACCAGTGCGAGTGGGTAGCCAGTGGCTCTGGCAGGGGCGCATTGTCGACACCGCGAGCGGGCAAGATCCCAAGATCGACTTCGGCAATGACACGCTCGACACCGAGACCGCCGACGTCGACTTCGACGGATTGGTCGATATGGTGGTGAGCTCGGGGACCGAGTTTCAGACATTTTTCTCGCTCGGCCGCTATCCGAACGGTGATGGGCAATTCGGATCGGCCGAGTTTACTGGTGCCGCGACCAGTAGCATCAGCAACGACCCCGTCACCACCTGTGTGCCGTGG
>JAICQQ010000022.1 GCA_025937785.1 Polyangiaceae bacterium | reverse complement strand
TGGGCCAAAGGTGGTGCGGACACAGCTGATAACCTTGGCCTCAGGTGTCCAGCGCATAATGCTTTGGAAGCCGATCGCGACTACGGCACAGGCTTCATGGCCTGCAAGCGGGCGCGGAAGGCGCTGAAAGTACGAGAACCGCTGGTTCGATACGTACTGCGAAACGCCGTGCCGGTGGCTTCCACCAGCGTCGCAGCGAGCGGCGCGAGGGACCCAGCGCGTGGCGGGGAGGGACCGCGAGCGGCGGGACGACTGGACTGCGGGAGAGCGTGAGCGGCGGCAGGCCGCTGAGGGGTGGGAACGGGGGGCGCCCTGGGGTGTCAGCGGCCGGGGCTGAAGACTCATCGCCTCGCGTGCATCGCGTGCATCGCCTCGCGTGCATCGCGTGCATCGCCTCGCGTGCATCGCGTGCATCGCCTCGCGTGCTTGGACAATCACCGCTTCTCGGAAGCGAGATGTGTAGGCTCCTGAGAACACGGAGGGTCGCTGCACCAGGCAGAACATGCGAGCATGCGCCTCGCTAGCGGGATCGTGGCAAACGCTCAGGCGGGCGTGTCGAGAGCGGGGCGGGACGCCGAGTTTTGGCGTCGGACGAGCACGCGCCGGAACGAGCGCACCACCGGCCAGAAGACGTAGGCGAGGTTCAGCCCCAACAGCAGCGCCGCAGCTCCCTCGGGACCGCCGAGCTTCACGCCCCCGAGCAGCGCGCCCAGAGCGAGCGGCACCAACAGCGCGGCGCGCCGCGGGTGCTTGCCAGCGGCTCGACCGGGGGGCGATACTGACTCGAGAACGACACCATCAGACTCACTGCCACACCCACCAGCGCGCCCAACACCAGAGGGCTGCGCCAGTTCCGGCACGTTCTCGGAGAGCCCGAGGTAGAAGAGCGGCGTGAGCCCGGACAGCCGCAGCTCGGCTACACCCCGATCTGTTTGCGCCAGGCCGCGATGAACTCGGCGCGAGCCCGAAGCTGGAAGGTGGTCCCCGCTTCGTCGAATCGCTCCTCCAACACGTGCGCTCCCTGGTGGATGCTGCCGAAGATCGCCCCCGCTTGGTAAGGGACGTGCAACTCGGCGAGTTCGCGCTGCGCGTCGAGGGCCTCGATGATGACCCGACGCACGCGCGCGGGCGACTCAGGATCTTTGGTGCTAACGACGACACTTCCAGGCACCAGCTCACGTGCTTCGTCGAGCGCTTCCGGCGCCAACCTGTCGGCCTTGTTCAAGAGAACGATGCTGGGAATCGAGTCGCCACCGACCTCGGACAGCACCTCTCGCGTCACCTCGAGTTGAGACTGCCACTCCGGATCCGAGGCATCCACGACCACCAACAGAAGATCTGCATCGAGCGCTTCGTCGAGCGTCGACCGGAACGACGCCAGCAGGTGATTCGGCAGATTCCGCAAGAAGCCGACGGTGTCGGCCACGACGACGCGCGGCGACGTCGCTGGCACCAACGCGCGGACCGTCGTATCGAGTGTAGCGAACAAGGCATCTTCGACGTAGACTTCGCCGCCAGTGAGCAGACGCATCCAGCTCGATTTGCCGGCGTTGGTATAACCCACCAGCGCCACGCGCTCGACCTGTTGCCTGCGCTGGCGTCGGGTACGCTGCGAGCGCTGCGCTTGCTCGAGCTCGCTGCGCAACGCGCTGATGCGTCGGCGCAACTCTTGTTTCTTCAGCTCGGCGCCCGTGTGCCCTTTGCCACCGCGGCCACCACCGCCAGCCTGCTGCGCCAAGAGCCCCTTCTGATCGCGGATCCGCGGCGCCTCGTACTCGAGGCGCGCCAGCTCGATCTCGATTTGGGCCACGCGCGTGCGCGCACGCCGCTCGAACACACTCAGGATCACCTGCGTCCGATCCACCACGTCCGTGTCGAGCGCCTGGGCCAGCGCCCGCTGCTGGCCCGGGCTGAGCTCGCCGTCGAACACGACGAGCCAGGGCCGTTCCTCGGGAGCGAGAGCGGGCCGCTCGCTCTCCGGTTCCGGGAGCTCGGCGCCGTCATCGCTCGCCGGGGCGTTGCCCAACAGGCGCTGCACCTCCTCGAGCTTGCCACTGCCGAGAACCCTGAGGTCGTGGTGGTCGTGGCGGCGCTGCACCACGCTCGCCTCGACGGGAATGCCCAGACCGACGAGGAGCTGCTCCAGCTCGCCCTTCGACGTGGACACTTCGACGTCGGTCTGGGAAGGTGTCTGGATAGCGATGATGAGCGCTCGAGGCGCGAGCTTTTGGGTCGAGTGGAGTTCTGAGGCAGGCATGGGTGGGTTGTCCGAAGGCAGGAGAAAACTGGTGGTTCGAGCGGTCGGCACACCGGGCGTTGCCCCTGGTGGTGTGTCGACCGGCAGCCAGCGCCCAAGGGCGGAGGCTGCAGACATTTCGTGGGAGAAGGGCGCGGAGCCAATGCCCGGAACGGAGACCCGATGCCGGCAGCTGATCGCGCAGTTCGACGCGAGGACGACGGTCAGAGACCGATCACGCTCGTAAACGAACACTCTTCATGGCCCGAGGACTATGACGCGGGGTAGGCTTCGCAGCAAGCTGAAACGAACACACCGGCATCAGCGGCGCCCCCGCGCGCGGCTTGACCTCGGGTGCCCGCGAGCGGAAAGTGCTCTGAGGAGGGGCGTTCTCTGGACCGAATCGTAAGCCCGCGCCGCTTCGCCCGTATCCTCCCCGTCGTGCTCGGCTGCATGCTCGGCGGCCTCGCTGGCTGCCAGCCCCCGCCAGCGACACCACCCGCACCGACACCGGGCCCACGGGAGCAACCTCGGCCACGGGCGCTGAGGCCTCGAACGGAACCGCAGCCAGAGCCCACGACGACGCAGCCTCTGCTCGCGGTCACTGACCGAACCGCGTTGCTGGAGCTCGAACGCCTCGGTTTCGGATTTCAGCGCTTCGTGCTCGGCGCAAGCAGCGATACCCAGGACAACGCCGCTGGTTATCTGACGTCAGCGCGGTACCTCGAGCTCGTCACGGTGCTCGATCGCGAGCTCCAACGGGTCCGTGCGGCAGATCGCGCGTCCGGCGTGGGCATGCGCTACGCCCATCGCGTGTTCGACGCGCGCTGGCTGCGTGCGCCAGCGTTTCGTTTCGAGCTGGTAGGTGTGGTCAATCGCATCGATCGGCGCGCCTTCGCACCCGACACCTGCGGCGAGCTACGCCTGATCTATCGACTCGCGTACGACCACACGATCGCGGGGCAACGCCTGCACTCGCGCGTCCCCTTCACGCTCAACGTCGTCCGTTGGTTGCCTGCGAGTCCCACCTGCCGCGCTCAGGCCCAGCGCTGGCTGGTGGAAGCTGCGGAGGGCGCTGCGCTGGCTCGAGCGCTCACGGCGCCAGCGGCGCCCCTCGGCGAAGCAGCCTTACGTGACACGGTCGCGAAGTCGGTGGAGGTGGATCTGCAGAGTGTCCGCTGGCCTGCGACCGTGCGACCCAACATGACCGGCCACGCCGAGTACCTGCTCAAGGTCTTTCGCGTGCACGCAGACCGCTGGGAAGAAGGCGCCCTCGAGAATACGCCGGATCTGACACTGCTCCAGGCGCGCCCAGAGCTCCGTACCGAACTCTGGCAGTGGCTGCACACGCCGAAAGCACTGCGCGCGGCTGACGAGGGCACCTTGGTCGTTCCCGAGAAGTTTTTGGCGAAGCGCGCCATCAGCGTGGCGCCTCACGGCTTGGCGCGGCTCGCGAATCGCCCCTACACGGCGCTGTTCTCGACCGAAGCGCCGCCGCCGGGCAGCGACACAGCAACGTATCGCAGCTTCTCTTCCCAAACGGCCCTGCTGCGGCGCCTCGATGGTCTGACTTGCATGGGCTGTCACCAGAGCAAGAGCCTGGCGGGCTTTCACTTCTTGGGAGAAGACGCGGCCGACCAGAAAGTCGACGCGCTCGCGGTGCCGTTCTCTCCGCATTTCTCCGACGACCTTTCCCGGCGGACGAGCTACCTGACGCAAATCGTGGCGGGTGAGGCTGCTAGCGAGCTACGGCTGCCCGCCGAGCGCGTGGAGGCGGGCGGCTACGGGGCTCACTGCGGTCTCGATGCCAGCTTCGCCGAGTGGACCTGCGACAGCGGCTACGCCTGCAAGCGCGTCCACGACACCAAGGTGGGCCAGTGCATGCCCCAGCAAGTCGAGGTCGGCGACGTCTGTGAACCGGGGACGCTGCGACCGGAGGCGAATCCACAGCGGGACTTCGTACGTCTCGATCGCCCGAGCGGCTGCGGCACGGGGAGGTACTGCGAGCGCAGCGGCGTCGGCTTCCCGGGGGGCATGTGCTCGGCAGGCTGTTCGAACCTGACGGGAGAGGCCGTCTGCGGCGGCATCGCGCTGCTCACCGAGTTCAACCAATGCTTGGCTCGGGGGCTGCCGTTCGAAACCTGCGTGCAGGAGCAGACGCGCCCCGGGGCCCTGCGCGCGTGTTCGAGCAGCGCGGCGTGCCGTGATGACTACGTGTGCGCCCGCATGCCCGGCGGCGAGGGCGCCTGCATCCCACCCTACTTCCTGTTTCAGCTCCGCGTCGACGGCCACTCACTCTAGAGGCTCGGTCCGCCGCAGAGCGTCGAGGCTTTGCTCGAGCCGAGCGACGTCGTCGCGGCTCGCGGCGAGCTCGCCCTCGGCGGCCTTCAGCCGCTCGACCAGATCGTCGACCAAGACACGGCGCCGCTCGAGCCGTCGCCTGGCTTCGGTCAGCTCGACTTCGACGCGCTTGCTTTCGGCCGCGACGCGTCTGGCGTGTTCCGCCCGTGCCTTCTTGGCTGCCGCGGCGCGCGCCGCGGCTTCACGCTCGGCGGCCGCTTCAGCGGCGCTGCGTGCTGCGTTCACGTCGGGAGGCTGCGGAGCGGGACTCGCATCTGCTTCGGTGGACGCGAGCGGCAGCGTGAGCGCCTCGAAGCCAGGCGGATCACGATCGCGCTGCAGCGCTCCCGGGCGATCGGGGTCGAAGCCCCCGAGTGCCGCGAGTGACGTCAGCGTCGTCAGGATACGGCGGAGCGTCGCTTCGCTCGCCGGGTGCCCAGCCTCCGTGAGCACGCGGCGCGCGGCTTCACGCAACTCACCGAGGGCGCGCCGGTGTTCGGCGGCCAGCGACAGGTCGCCAGCGCCGATGCGTCGGGCCGACGCGAACAGCGCTTCGAACGCCGCGCGCTCGTTCCACCAGAGCTGGTTCACGGCCCACACCGAAACGGTCGGACGCTTGAGCTTAGCGACTCGCGCCGCCGCCACGGAATCCCCCCCGGCTTTCAGCTTCGCACTCAGGCTTTTGCGCAATGCCACGAACTCGTCGAGCGGGGCTCGGAATAGCGACGCCATGGCTGCCTCTTCATTCACGGCGCCAGCGTAGCATCCAACTTGCCTCGGTCGCCTCGATCGCCAGGCTCCTCCGCAAATCAGGCTATCGAGCGGGCGCGTTGCATCTTGCCCCAGCCTGGGGCGAAACGCGCGCACGCAGGGACTGGCCGACTCGGACGATTCTACGATACACCGCGGGTAGCCGCCGCCTATTCCGCGGGCGCCGCTGCCATGGCCTTGTCGAGCGCATGTTCGCCGCGCCCGAGCAAGGCCTCGAGCTCTTGCTCGCCACGATCGAGGCTTCCGCGCTTGCCGCGGCGTGTGAGCCAGTCGCGTACGTCGTCGACCATGCTGTAAATCACCGGCACCGCAAGCAGGGTCAAGAGTAGCGACAAGGTCTGACCGCCCACCACGATGCTCGCCGTCGCCTTGTTGAACCCCGCGCCAATGCCCGACGACAGGAGCAGCGGCGCCATGCCGGCCACGAACGCGATCGTGGTCATCAGGATCGGCCGCAGACGTTCGCGATTGGCTTGCATCAATGACTCGAAGCGGCCGAGCCCCAGACGCCGCAGGTGGTTCGTGTGGTCGACCTGCAGAATGCTGTTCTTCTTGACCACGCCGAACAGCACCAAAAGCCCCAGCATCGAGAACATGTTGATGCTCTGATTGAAGATCTTGAGGCTGATGAAGGCGAAGGGCACGGTCAGAGGTAACGTCGTGAGGATGATGGCCGGGTACAACCACGACTCGAACTGGGCCGCCAGGATCAGGTACATGAACACGAAGGCCATGCTCAGGGCGAGCACGAACCCCGCCGCGGTTTCGGCCTGAGACTTCGAGCGCCCGATCGGGCGCAACTGGTAGCCAGGACCCAAGTCCAGCTTTTCGAACTCTTTCTGAATGATGCCGCTGACGTCGTTGTCGCCGGCACCCGCGGCCGCATTCGCGAGCAGCGTGATCTGGCGCTCGCGAGCGTAGCGGTTGATCCGCGAGGGACCCACCCCTTCCTTCCAGGTAACGACCGAGCTGAGCGGTACGCTGCCGTATTTGGTCGACGGCACCGTCATCAAGCTGAGCGAGCTTGCGTCGGTACGATAGCGTTCGTCGGCGCGGATGCGAATTTCGTATTCTTCACCCTGATCCGGGTACGTCGACGCCTTCAACCCAGCTACCAACATCTGCAGCGTGCTGGCGACGTTCTGGACGCTGACCCCGAGATCGGCTGCTCGGTCACGATCGATGCTGACCTGAACCTCGGGTCTGCCGGGAATGTTGGTGGTGTCCACGTCCACCGCTTTGCCGCTCTTCTTCATGGCAGCGACGATGGTATTGGCTCCCCGCTCGAGTACCCCGAAGTCGGGCCCCGACATCACGTACTGGATACCCTGCGTGTTGCCGCCCACCGCGAGGTCGGGCACCTCGGAAATGTTGATGCGCAGGTTCTTCGGCAGGGCCGGCAAGATTCGCTGGCGTGCCATATCCATGATGTCGAACTGAGTGAGCTTACGCTGACCTGGGTCGAGTAGATCGACGTAGATCTGCGCATAGTTGCGTGACTTCTGATCGTCCTCGGCCACGGTGATCAAGACGTGGGTGACGGCTGGCAACTGCCGGATGAGCTTGGTCGCGCGCTCGGCGTAGAGCAGCGTCTCTTCGGAGCTCGTGCCTTCGGGCGTGCGCATGCTGACCTGGAACTTGGCCTTGTCGTCGAGCGGTAGGAAGGAACCGGGCAAGGACTTGGCGACCGGCACGCAGGAGCCGAGCGTGGCCGCACATGCGAGCACCACCACCCAGCGCCGCTTCAGCGAAAACTCGAGCAAGGCCATGTATATGCGCTCGATCGGCCGGTAGAAGAAGTCGACCAAACGATTCAGGAAGGTCGTGCTCGAATGCCCGGTGAGCATGCGCGCCGACATCATCGGCGTGAGCGAGAAGCTCACGATCAACGACACGCCGATCGAGAACGCCATGGTGTAGCCGAAGCTCTTCAAGAACCGCCCAGGGATGCCGCCGATGAACGCCACCGGGATGAACACGGCCATCAACGACAGGGTCGTGGCGAGCACCGCGAACCCGATCTCTTTGGTGGCCAGCACCGCTGCTGGAAACGGCTTCATCTTTTTCTCGTCGATGAAGCGAATGATGTTCTCGAGTACGACGATCGCGTCGTCGATGACGATACCGACCGCGAGCGCCAGCGCCAACAACGTGATGTTGTTCAGGGTGTAGCCCTGCATCCACATCAAGCCGAAGGTTCCAACCACGGAAATCGGGATCGAAACGGCGGCGATCAGGGTGCTTCTTGCGTTACCGAGGAACAGCAACACCACGCCCGCGGCCAAGAGCGCTCCGACGATCAGGTGTTCGATCACCGAATGCACGCTGGTGCGGATACTCTGCGAGTTGTCGCGGATGACGGTCAGCTCGACGCCCTTCGGCAGCCCCTGACGCAGCTCCCCGATGCGCTTGAAGACGTTGTCCACGACTTCGATGGTGTTGGTACCCGACTGTTTGACGATGGAGAGCACCACCGCTTCTTGATCGTCGTAGCGCGCGATGCTTTCGACGGCCTCTTCGGTGTCCTCGACCTTGGCCACGTCGGAAATCCGCAGGATGCGCCCGTTCTGCGAGCGAACCACGAGGCGCGCGACGTCCTCGACCGAGTCGACACGCCCCTTCACCCGCAGCGTTACGCTTTCGGGGCCTGTCTCGAGGTTGCCGCCGGGCGTCGTCAGGTTCTGCGACTCGAGCGTGCGCATGATGTCGACTGGGGTCAGCCCTTCGGCTCGCAGCGCCAGCGGGTCCATCAGCACGTGAATCTGGCGCTCACGCCCCCCGATCAGCGTCACCTTGCCGACGCCCAGGATGGTCTCGAGCTGCCGGCGAACCCGCTTGTCGGCGAGCTCGGTCAGGTCGCGAACGCCGACGCCGTCACCCCGTACGCCCAGGTAGAGAACCGGGATTGCGCTCGGCTCGACCTTGCTGATGATGGGCTGCTCGATGCCGGTGGGCAGCTCGCGCAGCACGGTGTTCACCTTGTCGCGCACCTCTTGCGCCGCGACGTCGGTGTTCTTGTCCAGCTTGAACTGGATGATGACCTGCGACACGCCTTCGGTCGACACCGAGTTCAGGTCGTCGATGCCGGCGATCTGGTTGACCGCGCCCTCGATCTTGTCGGTGACGTCGGTCTCGACTTCTTGCGGCGCCGCGCCCGGCAGCGTCGTGGTCACTACCACGATCGGAATATCGACGTTCGGAAACTGGTCCACGCCGAGGCCGCGATAACCGACGGTCCCCAGCACCAGGATCACCAACATCAGCACCGACGCCAGCACTGGTTTCTGGACGCACACTCTCGCTAACCATTGCATACTTGCACCTATGCTTTACGTGCGTTCACCAGCGTGCGTGAACCGTTCACTTGACGGCTTGGCCGTTGTCGAGTTTGTCGACGTCGGCTACGACGACTTGCTCACCGAGCTTGAGCCCGCGGCGAATGGAGACCTGCTCGCCTTGAGTCGCCGCGGGTTGCACGACGCGCTGCTCGAGCACGCCGTCCTTGACGACGAACGCGTTCAGCTTGCCGTTTTGCTCGAAAACCGCCGACTTCGGCAACGCCGGCAAGCTCTCTTGCCCGATGTTCAGCGCCACTTCGGTGAACATGCCGGGGAGTAGCTTCCGCTCCGGGTTCGGCACGATAGCTTCGACGAGCACGTCGCGCGTGTCGCGCACAGCTCCAGAGATGTGCACGACTCGACCGGAAAAAGTCTGGTCGCCGTAGGCAGCCACGCGAAACTTCACCTCGGCGTTCTGCTTCACATCCGGAAAGTTCTGTTCGGGCACGCTGAACACGAGTTTCAGCTCGTCGACCTGCGCCAAGGACACGACGCGCGACGATGCCTGGACGTATTCGCCCACTTCGACGAAACGCTCGGTCACCACACCTGCGAACGGCGAGCGGATCACGCCGTCACCGACGTTCTTTGCGGCAACGCTCTGGCGCGCCCGCGCTGCCTCGACGCTGAGGGGCGCGGTCTTGCACTTGGCCGTGACCTGATCGTACTCTAGGTCGCTCACGACCCCCGCAGCCTTGAGCCGGTCGTAGCGATCACAGTCACTCTTGTGGATGGCTTCTTGCGTGCGTGTGGTCTCGACCTGTACCTTCGCCTCCGCCAGCGCCAGCGCCGCTGCGCTCACGTCGACCTGGGCCAAAAGGTCGCCCTGCTTGACGCTTTGACCCGGCTCGACGCGCGTCGACAAAACGCGGCCGGCGACGTTCGCGGCCAGATCCGTCTCCTTCGCCCCGCGCAGCACACCGGTCAGCTGAAGCGTGCGCGGAACGGTCAGCGCGACCACCTTCGCGCTCTTTACTGCGACGGCGTTCACGGGCTTGTGTTCGGCAGCGGCGTCGGCCTGGCGGCACCCTTGCAGGGTGGCCAGCAACGCGCCAACCACCAGTATTTTCGAGGTGTTACTCAATAATTCACGAGAGAGCATGGATCGTCCGTCGTATTGCGCAAGAATATCAGGCAGTTCCGGCACCACCGCGGCGCAGGGGCAGGGAGGGGCGAGTGGTTTCCGAGGAGAGTAGGGCTCCATTCAGGAGCAGGTCGACGAGCCCACGAGCGAACATGCCTTCTGGGATGATTGCGGCATCGGGGTGATGGCCCGTCAGAATTCGGGTCATACAGTAGTGATGAATCGACCCTAGGAAAGCCCGAGCTATGATCTCGGCGTCCATGTTCCTGAGCTTGCCGTCCCGCATCTGGGCCTCGAAGAACATCGCCAGACGCTTGAGGAACAGTCGGAACTTGGCGTGGTTGTCGTCGTAGGCGGGATCACACGCCGTGGGGTTCGACCAGGACATCATCATCAAGGGCAGGGCTACCTTGCCGATGTCGAGCAAGGCGTGCGCCAGTTGTAACAAGGCTTCGTGCAGCTCCAGGTCATG
Organism: Polyangiaceae bacterium; assembly: GCA_025937785.1. Lineage (GTDB taxonomy): Bacteria > Myxococcota_A > Polyangia > Polyangiales > Polyangiaceae > JAICQQ01. The sequence goes on along the minus strand of JAICQQ010000022.1, from coordinate 51,513 downwards.
GAGCCGCTGCACTGCCTCCAGCAGGAGCTCGGGGACTTGCTCGGCAGGCAGCTCCATCGCCGCGCGAAACAAGCCTTCCTTGTTCTTGAAGCGGTGGAACAACGCACCTTCTGACACTCCTGCACGCAACGCCACTTCGAGCGTCGTCGCGCGGATGCCGCGCTCCAAGAAGACCTCGCGCGCTACGGTGAGCAGCTGCTCGCTGTCGATGGAGCGAGGACGACCGCGACGCCTACGGCGTACCGCTGCACCGTCAGCAGAACCGGGGGGCGTGCGCTCGTCAGCCATCGTGAGCTGAATACTGAGTCACCACTCAATAATGTCAACCTGGAGCCTATCGGTTTTCTTCGACCGCTATCTCAAATTATCCGATCTCATTCAGTTTTTTTCGCTGGTTCGGGCTGGACCAAGGTGGAAGTTCGATTGCGCCTGACGCCTCTCCACCGATTTGCGCACCCTCACCGGGACTTTTTTTCGTGCGGCGTGCGGCGCCGGGAAGTTGCCGGACGCTGGTCGCCTTCTGTGGCACAACACCCGCCACCGAAAGCACATCTTGGTCGATCTCTCAGACATCATCGATCGGGTGGAGGCCATGACATGGATGCTGGCCGAATCCGAAGCGCCCAAAGCTCGTGCCGTGGTGGCCATCGCCCGACAGCTGGCCGAACGCCGAGGCTCGGAACGCTCGGAGGGCGACGCCGCACTACGTCGCGAGCTGAATCAGCATTTCGAACTGTTGGGTCGTCGCGGTGCGCGAGCTTTGCCCGCTGCGGCGCTCGCCCGCGCGCTACTGGCGCAACTCTCGGGCACTCAGCGAGACATCGACGAAGCGCTGAACGACGCTCAGCAGAAGCTTTCGATGTTCGGGCTCTAGCCAGTTTCGCAGCAATGCATTCGACGAAGCTTAGAGGGGCCAGGACCCACAACCTCGCAGGTATTTCCCTCGACCTCGAGCCGGGTACCATCGTGGCCATCACCGGCCCGTCGGGATCGGGCAAAAGCTCGCTCGCGCTCGATACGCTTTACGCCGAAGGTCAGCGACGTTTCGTCGAGAGCTTCAGCCCCTACGCGCGCCAGTTCCTCGAGCGGTTGGAACGCCCCCCGATCGACACGCTCGACCCCGTGGCGGCAGGCGTCGCGGTGGACCGGCGGGCGCCGGTGAAGAGCTCCCGTTCCACGGTCGCCACCATGAGCGACCTGACGCCTTATCTGGCGGCGTTGTTCGTGCGAGAAGCACTGCCCATTTGCCCCGAGCACGGCGTTGCAGCGGAGCGGCGCAGTCTGGCGGAATCCGCCTCGCTCGTGATCGCCGAGCACGGCGGCGCGCGCGCGGTGCTGACGTACCCGCTCCGCATCGCAAACGCCGAGGAGTACCTCACCGTGCGCGAGGGACTGCTCGCCGACGGTTATCGGCGGCTCTGGCTCCAAGGTAAGACCCGGGACCTCGACGCCGTGCGCCCGTCGGAGGCGCTCAGCGAGCCCGATCTCGAGGTGGTGGTCGACCGAGTGCAGCTCGGCCCCGCCGAACACGAACGCGTCACGGCTAGCTTGGAGGCCGCCGTCAAGCGGGGGGCAGGCAGCGCGCGCGTGCACCTCGAACATGCCCACCTGACCGTCACCGACGAGCTCTGTTGTCCCGTGTGCCACGTGGTGCTGGCGCCGCCCATCGCCGGACTGTTCTCGTTCGAGTCGCCGCTCGGCGCATGCCCGACGTGCCGCGGCTTCGGACGCACGTTGGGCATCGAGCTCGGCAAAGTCATCGTCGATCCGAGCCTCTCGCTCGCGCGCGGCGTGGTGCGGCCCTGGCGCGGACAATCGACCAGCTGGGAGCGCACCGAGCTCAAGAAGCTTTGCCGGCGCCACGCCATCCCCTGGGACGAACCCTGGCAGAAGCTCGGCAAGCGCCAGCAAAAGCTGGTCCTCGAGGGCGACGGCGACTGGGACGAAGGCAAGTTTCCGGGGGTGCTCGGCTGGTTCCGCTGGCTCGAGACCAAGACGTACAAGATGCACGTGCGAGTGCTCTTGTCACGCTACCGGTCGTACGACGTATGCAGTGCCTGCCAGGGGCAGCGCTTGGGTCCGGCATCGCTCAAGTACCGCGTCGGCGGCATGAACCTGGGACAATGGCATGCGCTCGAGGTGTCGGAAGCGTTCGCGCGCCTCCAGCAGCTCGCGCTGGCGACCGGTCAAGGGCAGCTCATTCGAACAGAGCTCTCGAACCGCCTCGGCTACCTCGAGCGTGTCGGGCTCGGTTATCTCGGCCTGGATCGCCAGGCGCGCACGCTCTCCGGGGGTGAGGCGCAGCGAGTCACCCTGACTACTGCGCTCGGCACCTCGCTGTCGAATGCTATGTTCGTGCTCGACGAACCGACGGTAGGCCTCCATCCCGGTGACGTGCAGCGCTTGAGCGCGCTGATTCGTGAGCTCGCCGACAAGAACAACATCGTACTGGTGGTCGAACACGATCGGGGCCTGATCGACGCCGCCGATCGCGTGATCGAGCTGGGCCCGGGCGCGGGTAGCGCCGGGGGACGCATCGTGTTCGATGGCGCCCCCAGGCGCGGGGGAGCGAGCACGAAGAATCGGCGCCAGCGGCCTTCGATCCGGAACTTCGATCGCTGGCTGACGGTCGAGCGCCCGAGCGCGCACAACCTCCAGTGCGAGCGCGTCCGCATCCCCCTGGGGGCCCTCGTGGCCATCACGGGACCGAGTGGATCGGGCAAGAGCACGCTCGCGACAGGCATCGTCTATCGGGCGCTCGCGCGCCGGCTGGGCGACTTCGACGTGGAGCCTCCGGAAGCGCACGCCTCGCTGTCGGGTGGCGACTCGATCCGAGCGGCGCGGCTCGTCGACCAGTCCCCGCTCGGGCGCACGTCTCGTGGCAACGCCGCGACGTACACGAAAGCATGGGACGTCATTCGCAAGCGCTTCGCGCAAACCAGCGAGGCCAAGGGTAAGGGCTTCGGTCCCTCGCACTTCTCGTTCAATGTGGCCGGCGGACGCTGCGAGGCGTGCGACGGCGAAGGCCATGAAACCATCGAGATGCAGTTCTTGGCCGACGTGCAGTTGCCGTGTCCGGTGTGCAAGGGCCGGCGTTTTCAACCCGAGATCCTGGCGGTTCAGGAACGCGGCCACAACGTCGCCGACGTGCTCGAGATGAGCGTCGAGCAGGCGATCGAAGTCTGGCGCGACGAGAACGCTCTGTTCCGCGCGCTAGCGCCGGTCGCTGAGCTCGGCCTCGGCTACCTGAAGCTCGGGCAGTCGTTGTCGACGCTGTCCGGCGGCGAAGCGCAGCGCTTGAAGCTCGCCCGAGCGCTCGCCACCGAGAAGCCGGGGACGCTGTTCGTGTTCGACGAACCGAGCGCGGGACTGCATCCGAGCGAGGTGTCGCGGGTGGTTGCCGCCTTGGACCTGTTGGTGCGCTCGGGCTCCAGCGTGATTGTCGTCGAGCACGACCTCGACCTCGTCTCGAACGCGGACTACGTGATAGACCTGGGTCCAGGTGGCGGCCGTCACGGCGGGCAGCTGGTCGCAGAGGGCACCCCCGAAGAGGTGGCGAACACGCAGACGCGCACGGGGCTCGCGCTGCGGGGCGCCCCCCCAGTGCCGGCGGTCAGGCGCTCGCCAGCGTCGAAGAAACGCGCACCCGAGGCCCCAGCGCTGGAGGTCACGCGTGCTCGCGAGCACAACCTGAAAGAGGTGAGCGTACGCGTCCCCCACGGCAGCTTGTGTGTGATCACTGGCCCCAGCGGCTCCGGCAAGAGCACGCTCGCGTTCGACGTCATCTTCGCCGAAGGTCAGCGCCGTTTTCTCGAAACCCTCACCCCCTACGCCCGGCAGTTCTTGCCGACCATGGCGCGCCCGGACGTGGACGGGGTGAGCGGCGTGCCGCCGTCGATCGCCCTCGAGCAACGCACCGCGCGAGCGGGTGCAAAGTCCACCGTCGCCACCGTGACGGAGGTGGCGCACTACCTGCGGCTGCTCTTCGCGAAGCTCGGAACCCCGCACTGCCCCGATCATGGTCTACCGGTCGAGCAGCGCAGCGTCGACGAGCTGCTCGAGATCGCAAGGAGTCAGCGCGGCAGGCTCGACCTCTTGGCTCCCGCCATCGAAGCGCGCAAAGGCGTCTACCTCGATCTGTTCACGGCTGCCGCGCGCGCGGGCATCACCGACGCCATCGTCGACGGTGCACGCGTATTCACGGAGGATCCTCCACGACTGAATCGTCAGCGCGAGCACGACATCAGCTTGGTCATCGCCGCCGGACTTCAACCGAAGAAGCTGACTCGGACCCTGCTAGAGCGTGCCCTGCGCTGGGGCAAGGGGGCGTTCAGCCTGGTACGCGAGGACCAAGCTCCGCTGCGGTTGTCCGAACTCGGCAGCTGCCCGAGATGCGGCGTGGCACCACCCGAGCTCGATCCGCGTTTCTTCTCGTTCAATACCAAGCAGGGGCGCTGTCCGCGCTGCGAGGGTGAAGGCCGCATCGAAGTCGTGGCCTCGCGCCGGCGCAAGAGCGCTGAAACCGAGTATCAGACGTGCCCCGCGTGTCACGGCGAGCGCCTGGCGCCACTGCCGCGCGGGGTCGAGCTCGCCGGCTGCTCCTACCCGGCGTTCGTCGGCGGATCGGTGGACGCCGCTGCCAGGCGCACGAGAGCGCTCGCCTTCCCCGCGACGCAGCAGAGCATCGCCGCCCCTATCGTGAGCGAGCTGTCGCGACGTCTTGGGTTCTTACAGAGCGTCGGGCTCGGCTACCTGCAGCTCGATCGCGCCGCCCCCACGCTGTCGGGGGGTGAAATGCAACGCCTGCGCTTAGCAGCACAGCTGGGAGCCGGTCTCACGGGGGCACTTTACATCCTGGATGAACCGACGATCGGGCTGCACCCGAGCGACACCACGAGCCTGCTCCAGAATCTACGCCGGCTCGTCGACACCGGGTCGACGGTCGTGGTGGTCGAGCACGACGCTGACACGATTCGCGCCGCCGATCACCTGATCGACATCGGACCCACGGGTGGCAGCAACGGCGGCCACGTGATCGCGAGCGGTCCACCGGCGCAGGTGCTCGCGCACCCTCATTCCCCTACGGGACGAGCTCTGAGCCACCCGCTGGCGCTGCGACGGCAGCGCGCGGTCGCCAAAGACACCGCCTTCATCGAGCTGACGGGGGCCCGCCAGCACAATCTCAAGGACGTGAACCTCCGGGTCCCGCTCAGTCGCTTCACGGTCGTGGCCGGGGTCAGCGGCTCTGGCAAGAGCACGCTGGTCCGCACGGTCTTGCTTCCGGCGCTGCGCGCGGAGCTCGGCTTGGTCACCGAGCCCCCCGGCCCCTACGCGACGCTGCGCGGGTTTTCCGGCGTGAAGCGGGCGCTGGCCGTCGATCAGTCTCCGATCGGGCGCACGCCTCGCTCGGTGCCGGCGACGTTCCTGGGAGTATGGGACCAGATCCGCAAGCTTTTCGCGCAGAGCCCCGAAGCGAGGGTGCGAGGCTTTGGTCCGGCGCGCTTTTCGTTCAACACGAGCGGTGGTGGCCGCTGCGAGGCTTGCAGCGGCATGGGTACGGTCACGCATGAAATGAGCTTCTTGCCCGATGTCGTCACACCCTGCAGCGCCTGCTCGGGCAAACGCTTCGAACCGCGCACGCTCGAGGTGCGCTACCAAGGTCTCGATATCGGCGCCGTCCTCGACCTGACGGCGCGCGAGGCAGCACATTTCTTCAAGAACCACCCCAAGGTGGCCCGACCGCTCAGCACCCTGAGCGATCTCGGCGCAGATTACATCACGCTCGGCCAGGGCTCGCACACGCTCTCCGGCGGCGAAGCGCAAAGGCTCAAGCTCGCAGCCGAGCTCACGGCCACCGCTCACCACGAACCCACCCTCTACGTCCTCGACGAGCCGACGACGGGGTTGCATTTGGCGGACGTCGCCAAGCTCATGGATGTGCTCGACCGCCTCGTCGAGCGCGGCGACACCCTCGTAGTCATCGAGCACCACCCCGAGGTGATCGCCGGAGCGGACTGGCTCATCGAGCTGGGGCCGGGCAGCGGCGACGCCGGCGGCAGCGTGGTGGCCGAAGGTCCTCCGAACAAGCTACTCAAGCGTAAGACCAAGACCGCAGCAGTCCTGCGCAGTCTGCTCGCCAGCTGAGGACAGTCTGGTAAATCAGCGAACACAGGGGCGTCGACGTCAGCGGGACCCGGGCTTCTGACTACGCGAACCCGACCATCGGCGGTGCCTGAACGCTCCGCCCCGCACCGCGGCGTGAACCTGCTACACTCTTGGAATGCGCTCTTCTGATCGGCGTTGGCGGGTGGCCCTGCTCGGTCTGCCGGGCTTGTTGGTTGCCTGCATGCCCGCGCAGCCCAACCGCGGTCTCGAGCAGGAACTCCAAGCCGCGAGGTCCGAGGCGGCGCTCGAGCAGCGACGCGTCCACGAGCTCGAGGCGAGGCTAGCGCATTTGGAGATTCGTGCGCTGCAAACCCCCGCAGCTGCGAGCGCCGGCACTGGTGACCCGACGATCCAGCGGCAGCTCAACCTGCTGATAGCCTTGAACCAAGAGCTCCTGCGCGAGGCGCAGGCGAACCGAGAGCGCGTGCCGGTCGCGCCGGCCGCGCTTGCGCCAGTCGCGCTAACGCCAGCCACGCTCACGCCAGCCGCGCTCACTCCAGCCACGCCGCCCCAACGCACAGTGCCAGCGAGCGGGGTCAGCCCAGAATGCAACGCTGGGCTCACCACCGAACAAAAGATTCTGGAGCTCGTACTGGCTCTCAAGGGCGAACGCTCCCCCTGGCGTGCCGACGGGCTCTCGTATGAAGAGAGTCAGGCGTTGCGCGTCCTCTTGCGCGCTGACCGCCCCTTGGATCGCGACAACCCGTGGCAGTAGCCGCCGACCTGCACTCCCGTTGAGGTCGGGCGTGCGCTGCGCGGCGCCCGCCGTGCGCCTTTGATTCCCCCGCCGTATCGGCGGGGCGATTTCCATCCTCGCAGCGGGGCTACGCGGCACCCTCGGCCGGGAACCGGGCCTGAGCGGCGTGCATCACGGTCTGGTACGACTCGCGCGCCTGAAAGCGGTCGAGCCAGCGTCTCACGTGTGTATGGTCCGCGATGGACACCCCGACCCACGTACTGTAGCCGATGACGGAAGCGACACACAGATCCGCGAGCGAGAAGTCACCACCCAGAATATTGCCGTGCTGCTCGAGGTGAGCGTCCAAGATCGCGAGCAACTCCTGCAGCTGCCGAGAGGCTAGCTTGGCTTGCGCTTCATTGTGGAGTGCCGAGTCGACGCGTTCACTGGAGGAGTACTGAAGGCGGCCGAGGATCCCCCCGTACGATACGTACGCCCAAGAGCACCAAGCCAGCGCCTGCATGCGGGTTGCGTCGTCGAAGGCAGGCCAGAGCCCGCGCGCGACTCCGAAGCGATCGCCGAGCCAGATCTGGATCGCGAGCGCTTCGAACATCGGCGTGCCGTCGACCACCAGCGTGGGGACCTTGGCGTTGGGGTTCAGGCGGCGGTACTCGGGGCGCTCGTGGTCCTTCTTCGCGAGATCGAAGCTCACCACCTCGTGCGGCACACCGAGCTCGGCGAGAGCGCTGGCGACGGGTGAAGCGCTGGACAGCGGGGCGGAATAGAAGACGATGGTCATGGGCTTGCTCCTTTGCGTGAGCGAGGCGCGACGGCCCCGCAATTCGAGCAATAGCGCCCATTGCGGACAGTTACTGTCCTAGATAGTCTTTACCCTATCCGCATGCTGGAAACCTCCGCACGTTTGTTGCGTCTGCTCTCGATGCTGCAAGCTCGCAGGTTCTGGTCCGGCGCCGAGCTCGCCGAGCGACTCGAGATCACCGATCGCACGCTGCGACGGGACATCGATCGACTGAGAAGCCTCGGCTATCCAGTGGAAGCGACACCGGGCGTGGCCGGCGGGTACCAGCTCGGTGCCGGCGCTGCGCTGCCACCTCTGCTGCTGGAAGACGACGAAGCGCTAGCCATCTCGATCGGGCTCCGAACGGCGAGCCATCGCATCAGCGGCATCGAGGACGCTGCGCTGTGCGCACTGGTGAAACTCGAGCGTGTGCTGCCCCCACGCTTGCGCCGACGCGCCGACGCTTTGCGCGCCACGATCGTTCAGCTGGAAACCAGTGGCCCGCGCATCGATTCGGACGTGCTCGCCACGTTGGCTCGCGCGCGTCAAGAACACCTGGGGGCGCGCTTCGAGTACCTGGCGCGCGGGAAGGAGGCGACCACGCGCACGGTCGAGCCCGCAGGCCTCGTGCACACGGGCTTTCGCTGGTACCTCGTGGCCTGGGACCTCGACCGGAGCGGCTGGCGCACGTTTCGCATCGACCGGATCAACGGCGCCGTCGAGCTCGGCGCCCGTGCGGTGCCGCGCCCGCTGCCCGACGACGGCGACCTGAGGAAGTACGTCTCGCGCTCCGTCTCCCACGACGCGTACTCGCACCAGGCGAAGATCGTGCTTCACGTTCCGCTCGCAGTCGCTGCCGAACACGTCTCACCCACCGCCGGCATCCTCGAACCCATCGACGACGGCAGCTGCCGCCTGATCACGGGAGCACACGGTTGGTACGTGCTGGCGATGCACCTGGCACAGGTCGGAGTCGACTTTACCATCGAAGATCCGCCCGAGTTCGTGGAGCACCTGCGCTTGCTACACGCCCGACTCGGACGCGCCCTCGACAACGACCGAACCACCACCGCCAGCACCACGAAGCGCGGCCGGCCTGCGCGGCGCAGCACCACCAAGCGCGACAGCAAGCCTCGCTGAGTTGAGGTGCCCCCCAGCCGGTTCGCTCGAGAATCCGCGGCTCGTGCTAGCCGCCCCGTGCCGCGCGCCACCGCGCGACTGCGGCAGGGAAGGCGCGCGTGCAATGCACAGTTAAGCGCTGAGGGCTCCCCGCTGTTGATAACCAGAGGGCCCCGGACGATTGCAGTGGTTTCGGGGCTCAATTCCACGGCCTCAGCGATCGCTGTGGTCCAAGTGTGCGTTCTCGCGGGCCCGCGCTCCAAGCATTCCCTGCCGCATCCATGCGGTGGCACGGGCCGCGTGGCTTGCGCTGGTCGGCGAGTACCAGCCGCGTGGCTTGCGCTGGTCGGCGAGACAAGCCGCGTGGTTTGCGTCGGCGAGTACCGCACCACCCAGAAGTCTGCCAAGGATGTGATCGAGCTCGAGACCGGGATTCGCTCTTAGTTCTGGGCGGCCTGGGCGGCCTTGGCACTCAGCGAAATGCGCTTTCGTGCCAGGTCCACCGCTAGCACCTTCACCGTCAATGCATCGCCGACCGCGACCACGTCGGCGGGACTCTTCACGTACCCTGGCGAAAGTTCGGACACGTGCACCAGACCATCTTGGTGAACCCCGATGTCGACGAACGCCCCGAACGCCGTCACGTTCGTCACCACGCCTTCGAGCAGCATGCCCACTCGCAGATCTTCGAGGCGCGCGACGTCTTCACGAAACTTGGGCGGCTCGAAACTGGCGCGCGGGTCGCGTCCTGGTTTCTTCAGCTCACGCGCGATGTCTTCGAGCGTCGGCAAGCCCACGCCGCTTGCTTCGTCGACGTAGCGCGACAATTGCAAGTTATCAATGGCATTGGCATTGCCGATCAGTTGGCGCAGCTCGAGCTGGTAGTCGCGCGCCATGCGCAGCACCACCTCGTAGCGTTCGGGGTGCACCGCCGACGCATCGAGCGGCTCCAGACCCTCGCGGATCCGCAAGAAACCCGCTGCTTGCTCGAAGGTCTTCGCTCCGAGCTTGGGCACGTCGAGCAGGTCTTTTCTGGTGCGATAGGGGCCCTGGGCCTCGCGCCGGAGGACGATGGCTCGGGCGATGGCTGGTCCGACGCCGGCAACGTACGCGAGCAACTCGGCGCTGGCGGTGTTCAGGTCGACGCCGACGTGATTCACGGCGCTCTCGACCACTTCGCCGAGCCGCTGCGCGAGAGCTGCCTCCGGCAGGTCGTGCTGGTACTGTCCCACGCCGATGGCGCGGGGTTCGATCTTGACGAGTTCTGCCAGGGGGTCCTGGAGACGGCGCGCGATGCTGACTGCGCCGCGCAGCGTGAGGTCTAGCTCGGGAAACTCGCTGCGGGCGAGTTCGGATGCGCTGTAAACGCTCGCACCGGCCTCGTTGACGGATACCAGCATCGGGTGCGGCTGCGCCAGAGCCGCGAGGGCTCGGCGCACGAAGCTAGATGTCTCGCGTCCTGCGGTACCGTTGCCGACCGCGATCGCGACGGGCGCGTGGCGGCCGACGAGCTCGGCGAGCTTCCGCGCGGCAGCGCTCGTCTGCGCCTCGCTTCCGGTGGGGTAGATCGTCGTCGCTTCCAGCAGCTTCCCCGTACCGTCGACGACGGCACACTTGCAGCCCGTCCGAAAACCGGGATCTATGCCCAGCACCACTTTGGCGCCCAGCGGCGCCGCCAACAACAAGTGCTGCAAATTATCGGCAAAAACCTCGATCGCCCGAGCCTGCGAACGTGCGGCGAGCTCGGCGGCGAGTTCGTTCTCGATCGAGCCCGCGAGCAGCCGTTCGAAACCGTCGTGCACCGCGTCTGCGAGCGCGCGCCCGAACGGAGAACGCGCAACGTGCTGCATCAGCCGCAGCATCCGCGCGAGCAGCGCTTCAGCCTCGTCGATGCCGATCTTGACGCGCAGCACGCCTGCCTCCTCACCACGACGGATCGCGAGGTAACGGTGCGACGGTATCTTCGAAACGCGCTCGGCGTAGTCATAGTACTGCTCGAACTTGGTCGGGCCCTTCTCGGTTGCCTTCTTGACGGCGACGGAACGCACCCAGCCATGCTTCCGGTAGGCCTCGCGGCAAAGCGCACGAACGTCCGCGCGCTCCGACACGACCTCGGCGACGATGTCTTTGGCGCCTTGGATGGCGGCAGCCACGTCCGGTACGTCGCACTCGCGGCTGACGAACCGTTGAGCCTCGCGCTCGAGCGAACCGCCCAGCGCCTGCGCCAGGATGCGTTCGGCTAGCGGCTCGAGCCCTCGCTCTCGCGCGGCCTGCGCGCGCGTCCGGCGCCTGGGCTTGAACGGCAAATACAGGTCTTCGAGCTCCGCGCGCGTAGCACACTGCGCGATCCGCGCTGCGAGTTCGTCCGTGAGCGCGGCTTGCTTCTCCAGCGCGGCGATGACGGTCTGCTTGCGCTGAGCTAGCTCGGACAGCGAGCGCTGCTCGGCTTCGATCTGACGCAGCATGACCTCGTCGAGTCCGCCCGTCAGCTCCTTGCGGTAACGCGCGATGAAGGGGACCGTAGCCTTCTGGGCGAAGAGGCCGAGCGTCGCTCGTACGCCCTTCGCCGGAAGAGAAAGCTTGCTGGCAATGGCCTCGGCGAAGGAGCTGGAGTCGGCCTCCGGCGACCTCACGGCCTACCGCGCGCCTCGGCGACCGCCTGCAGCAGCTCCCGAGCTCGCTCGGTCAAGAGCTCGTCCCGACCCGCGTCGAGCGCCGCTTGGTCCACCAGCTTGCCACCCACGCCCAATGCGCAGGCGCCGGCCGCGACGTATGCGGCGGCGGTCGTTACGTCGACGCCGCCCGTAGGCATCAGTTTGATGTGAGGGAACGGCCCCCGCAAAGCCTGCAGGTAGGACGCGCCTCCCATGGCGGAGCAGGGGAACACCTTCACCACGTGAGCACCGGCATTCCAAGCTCCGAGCACTTCGGTAGGCGTCAGGGCGCCGGGCATGACCGCACGCTCGAGCTTGCGCACGCTGCTCACGATCGCCGGGTCGAACCCAGGGCACACCACGAACTCGGCGCCGGCCTCGACCGAGCGTCGCGCGTCCTCGGGCGAGAGCACTGTCCCAGCCCCCACTAGCACCGGCTCGCCGGGGCCACGCGCCAGCGACCGAATGACCTCGAACGCGTTCGGAACAGTCAGCGTGATCTCGAAGACCGTAATGCCGCCCGCGCGCAGTGCCGCTACCGCCCGCAACGCGTCGTCCGCAGAACGGGTGCGCACGACAGGCACGACCCCGTGTCCCTCGATCCAACCACAGGCCGCTTCGGGGGTCATCGTGCGATCCTGGCGCCCTTGCCCTGCATCGACGCCAGGACTTCGGACAAAGTCGCCATCGTGGTGTCGCCCGGCGTGCTCATCGCGAGCGCGCCGTGAGTGACGCCACAGTTCAACGCGAAGCGCGGGCCGCGCCCCGCGAGCAGCCCGTAGATGTAGCCCGACGCAACCGAGTCACCGCCGCCGACCCGATCGAAGATTTCGACGTCGCGCTGCTGGACATGGTGAAACTCACCCGCATGGTAACAGAGCGCTCCCCAACCGTTGACGGTGGCGGAGCGCGCGGTGCGCAGCGTCACCACCACGCCCGTGAGATTGGGGAACTCCTGCACGACTCGCTCCATCATACGTTGGTAGCCCTCGACCGGCAGCTCGTTGTACTCATCGTCGACGCCTTCGAGCGGGAAACCAAGCGCCGCGGAATAGTCCTCTTCGTTGCCGAACACTACGTCGACGTAGGGCATCAGCGCGCGGTTCACGCGCTGCGCGCCCTCGTGCCCGCTGTTCGTGCGCCACAACGACGATCGGAAATTCAGATCGTAGCTGATGCGCGTACCCGAGCGGCGCGCCTCGTGCATCGCCGTGCGCGCGACCTCCGCCGTGCTCGAAGAGAGCGCGCAGAACACTCCACCAGTGTGGAACCAGCGCACGCCTTGCTTCTGGAAGAGCCGGTCCCAGTCCACGTCGCCGGGGCGCATATGCGATACGGCCGTGTGACCACGATCGGAGCAGCCGACCCCACCGCGCGGTCCGAAGCCGCGCTCCGTGAAGTTGAGCCCGTTGCGCACCGTGCGTCCGACGCCGTCGTAATCGACCCAATTCAAGTATGAGAGGTCCACGCCGCCTTGGAGCATCAGGTCTTCGAGCAGCCTCCCGACGGGATTGTCAGCGAGCGCGGTCACGACGGCGGTGCGTAAGCCGAAGCAGCGCCTGAGACCGCGCGCCACGTTGTACTCGCCACCGCCCTCCCAAACTTGAAATTGGCGCGTGGTGTGGATGCGGCTTTCGCCTGGATCCAGGCGCAACATGACCTCGCCCAGGCTCACCTGGTCGTAAGCGCACTCGCCCTGCGACTTGATGGTCAGTGTGGTCATTGCACGAGCCCTTGCTTGACTGGTTCGGTGGGACGCATTCGGACTTCCTTGGACCGGACGATAGCGCGACCCAGCCGAAACGGCACCCCATCTGTCGGGCTAACCGGGTTCGAGCGAGAGGCGGGTGTTCGAGCATGATTTGCCCAGCGCCGCCGCCAGCTCGCAGGCTCGTCCACACGAGATCGAGCTGCCGGCTGTACACGCTCACCTCGGCCTGTTCGCACAACTCTTCGATGCTGATCGCGGCGAAGGTTTCTCGCCGATGCGCTCCGCCGCATCGAGCAGCGCGAGCTTGGTCTTCGCGTACTTCTTCTCGCGCAGGCTGAGCCGCGCCAGCCATGGCGAGGCTAGGCCTTCAGCTTGCATTGCCGACCATTCTTCACCAAGGAATGCCTGTACGTCCACGGACATCGCCGGTCGCTGGAGGAGCGCACCGCGGTGATGTCAGCATTCGTTGTAGGGACACTAGAATTATCACGCGCGGGCTCGGAGACTCGCTCTCCGGACGGTTTGCGGCGCTCCCGTGTTGGCAGTAGCCTCGATCACGTGGGCAACGGGCTGGAATTCGGGAGGTAGGCGCATGAAACGCAAGCGACCGGCGAAAACTTCGATCGTACCGCTGGTGGTGCTGCAAGCCGCCTGTGCGGGTGTGGCCAGCGTCACGCCGGCCTGTGGTGAAACCGAGCGCAGCGGCGGCGGGGCCAACTCTACCAACGACGGTAGCAGCATCACGACGGGCGTGGGTGGCACGGTCATCGTGCTCGCAGTCAACGGGTTCGGTGGCAGCATCGTGCTCGCGGTCAGCGGATACGGCGGCGTGCCCAACGCAGCGACGGCGATCTCGGGGACGATCACGAGCTCCGGAACGACCGCGACGTCCGTCACGTCGAGCGGGACCACGGGGCTGTCGTTCGGAGCGGGCGGATCGCTGATCGCGCTGGCCGTCGCTGGATTCGGCGGCCAGCTGGGTGCAGGCGGCGAGGCCGGCGCGCTCGGCGAAGGTGGACAAGCGGGTGCCCGAGAGCGCGCCCCCACCGAGAACGGTTCGGACGGACCGGAGGGAGGCTGATCGGCATGCTGCGAGTCCGGCGCACCGCGAGCGCGACGCCGCTCGCTCGCGCTCACGACAGCTCCTCGCCGACTGGCAGCCAACGCTCCAGACGGCGCATCCCCTGGGAGCGCTTCTCCACGACGGCGTATTCGCCGCGCGCGCTCGCACTCGCCTTCGATCAAGCCAAAACCTTGGCAGAAGGCGAGTATGGCGCCGTCGGACTCTTCGGCCAACTCGCCTCCGCGCTGGCGCTGACTCGCGCCCCGTTCGACATCATCTCGGCCGCAGCGTCGATCAGCAGCGACGAAATCCGTCACGCCGACTACTGCACGCGCTTCGCCGAGCTGTGCTCGGGTCACGATGTCGAGCTCGAAGTCGATGGCAACGAAGTGTTGCGCGCCAGCCGCAACCTAGACGACATCGAGGAGCTCGATCACTTCGTCCTCAAGTACTCGGCCATCGGCGAGACGCTGGCTGGAGCGTTGCTCACGGAGTGCCGACGCAACGCGGACGACCCGGTGGCTCGAGCACTGTATACCGCGCTCGCCGCCGACGAGGTGCACCACGCGCGCCTCGGATGGTACTACTTCGCGTGGCGCGCACCCGCTTGGACGCTGCCGGAAAAGCAGCGCCTGGCCGATCGCATCTCGACCTTCGTCATGGATCTGGAATGCTACTTCTGGACGGGACGCGATGCTCCGCTGGAGGCGGAAGCCGATGCGAAGGCGCTCGGGGTGCTCGATTCGCTCTCTCAGCGTGGGGTGATCCAGCGCGTGATGCAACACGAGATCTGTCCGGGCCTGGATGCGATCGGGCTGAACGGCAGTACCATCTGGGAGAAACGGCGCCGAGCGACGCGGAGCTCGAGCATCGAGCCGGCGCGCCTCGTGCTGACCGCCACGACGGTCTCGGAGTTCGATGCAGCACGCGAGCGCGCCATTCAGCGCGGCGCGGAGTGGCTGGCGCGCGCGATCGGTGACGACGGTTCGCTCCGCTTGACCCTCGATGCCGCGGGTGCGGGCGCCGAGTCGCGCGGCCAGTTCTACTACGGGCGCGCGGCGGTCGTGCTGCTGGCCCTGAACAAAGTCGCGACCGCGCATCCAAGCACCGAACGCCTCCGCCAGTTTCTGATGCAGCAGGTGGCGCTGGTAGCGGCCGGGCGTCCACCCGCGGACTGGCCGGCACAGCGCGACGCGGCCCTCGGCACCGTGGCGCTGCTGAGACTCGCGGGGGTCGAGCATTCGCTCATGGCACTGCCGGCGGACGTCGCTGCGTTCTCGCAGGATCCGGCGTCGACCTGGCACCTGGCGCAGGTCGTGACAGCTGCCGGTGCCGAGGCAGGGCCCGAAGCGTGGACGCTTTGCCGCGCCTCCCTCAGGACCACCCCGTGGCCGTGCTGGACGGCCCTGGCAGCACGGCGTCTCGATGACCAAACGACGCTGGCGCAGGCCGTGCGCAACTTGCAGACGGCACTCGCCCCCCTGGGACGAGCGGGCGAGTGCCACGGGCCCACGCTGCCGCTGGCACTCGTGGCGGCCGCGGTCGAAGCGCTGGCGCCGGAAACCGCACCCGAGGCCAGCGCCCGCGTGAGCGCCGGACGAAGCTATTTGATGCGCTGGCAGATCGACGACGACACGCCCGACGTGGACCCCGAGCTGAGTCTGGGCGCGTTTCCGCTGGAGCCGAACCACACGACGCTTCGCGCGGACGTGACGGCGCACGCTCTGCTTGCGCTCGCGGGGCCGCCCTAAATCCCGCGAAACCTCGCCAGCTACTGACCGGGGGCCTGCTGCTCCTTGGCGCCTTCTTCGGACGGAAGCACGAAGAACAGCGCCACGCCGCCCACCAAAAGCCCTACGCGGATCAGCCACCCGACGACGTCGCCCCAGAGATCGATCCACATCAGAATGCGCAAGTTGTACCCGACCAAGTTCAACACGATCGACATCAACCCAGCAAACGCGATGAACCCGGCAAACGAACGTAGCTTGTCTAACATGATTGGTTTCCTCCCAGCGCGGAGAGCCACGCGTAGTTCGCGAAGGAAACGAGTCCGTCTCCATGCGCGTGATCAGAGTAACGATTGGTGCTCTCCAGTACGAGACAAAGCCGCGGAGTCTGCCCCCTGGGTGGTCACCTTTCACCAGCAGCGTGTACGTTAATGGGCGGAACTGAGTCTCACCGTTCCGTTAACGTGCACGCACCGTGGTGTCGCCGCCGTGCTTTCACGTTTCGAGCGTGACACGAGCGCGCTTTCGGGAAATCGAGCGCTGAGCCCGAGCCTCGGCTTCCGCGTGACTCCGCGCTGCTGCCGCTCCCTCCGGCGGCTCTCGAGCGTGATACCGATGTTTCAGCAGCATGTTGTCTCGACAAACCGGTAGATTTCTCGGAAACCGTCAGAAGCCTGCCCAGGGACCAGAGCGCGAGCTAAAATTGATTGGCGATGGCCACGATCTTGATCACAGGCGCAAGCACGGGGCTCGGTCTGGCAACCGCGAAGCTGCTGCATGGGCGCGGGCACCGCTTGATCGTCACTGCCCGCGAACAGTCTCTCGGTCGCTTCGCCGAACACCTGTTCACCGCCACGGACACCGTCGTCGTGCGCCCGCTCGACGTCACCGATGCCGAGCAGCGCGAACGGGTCGTGCTCGAGGCGGAAAAGCACTGGGACGGGATCGACGTCTTGATCAACAACGCCGGCGTAGCTTATCGGGCCGTCTTCGAACACGTGACGGAAGCCGAACGACTCGCGCAGTTCGACGTCAACTTTCGGGCCCCAATGGAGCTCGCTCGCCTGGTCTTGCCCGGCATGCGGACCAGACGGCGCGGCAAGATCCTTAACGTTTCGAGCGTGGGCGGCATGATGGCCATGCCGACGATGAGCATCTACAGCGCCAGCAAGTTCGCGCTCGAGGGTGCCAGCGAGGCGCTCTACTACGAAGTTCGGCCGTGGAACATCAGCGTCACCTTGATCGAACCGGGATTCATCAACTCCGACGGCTTCGAGAAGGTGCGCTTCACGACCTTGGGGGCGGCAGCCCGCTCGGAGCCGCACAGCGACTACTACGCCCACTATCACCACATGGACACGTTCATCCAGCGCATCATGCGCCGGGCATGGGCGACGCCCGAGAGCGTCGCACGCACCATCGTGCGAACCGTCGAAAAGCGCCGTCCGCCATTGCGCGTGCCGGCGACCTTCGATGCCCACCTGTTCCGAGCGCTGCGATACCTGTTGCCGCAACGCTTGTATCATTGGGTGCTCTACCACAGCCTGCCAGGCGTCCGGCACTGGACAAACCACGATCGCTGACGCCCTTTGCGCCAACCATTGGCGGGTGGGACGAAGTGCCGCAGGGCCAGAAGGGCCTGGGCGACTGCGCCCGCTCATCCTGCCGCGCCTGTCCCGCGTCAGTCTGGTCAACTCACCTCGATCCGCGCTACGGTAGCGGCTTCGCGTGGAAAAGACCTGGCTCGTGATCATCGCCGTCCTGTCGCTCGTGGCGGGGGTCGCTGCGCTCTGGCTACCCATCGCGGGCACCGCACTCTCGCTCCTGATCGCGGTCAGCTGCGTGTATCTCCTGCTACACGGAACCGAAGGCAACGAGGCTACGCCGGGCGCGGCAGCAGCGCGCGCCGAGGCGGCCGGCGCATCCTCGAGCAAGGCCAGGTCCGAACCGGCCCCCGCCCTCGTACCGAGCCTTCCCCCTGCACCTGCGCCAGCCCCCACCCCACCGCCCCCGCACTCGTCGGTGCCGCCGGGTTCGTCGTCGATACCACCTCCGCACGGACTGTCCAACTACGAGCGCTTGGACAAACTGGCAGAAGGCGCGATGGGTGAGCTGTGGCTGGTGCGGCACGTCGGGCTCGGACGCATCGCAGCGTTGAAGGAGATTCGCGGAACCGAAGTGAACGACGAGGACGTGGGCCGCTTCACGCGGGAGGCGCAGGTGCTTTCGAACCTGCGCTGCCCCCACACGATTCAGGTGTACGACTTCGGGATCGGCCAGGACGGCTTCCCTTTCTACGTGATGGAACACCTCGAAGGCATCAACCTGCAGCAGCTCGTAGACAAGCACGGCCCGCTGCCGTCCGCGCGCGCCGTTCACGTCCTACGCCAGGTCTGCCTGTCGCTGCAGGAAGCCCACGAGGTGGGGCTCGTGCATCGTGACATCAAGCCCGCCAACGTCATGCTGTGCCGCTACGGCAGCGCGTGGGACTTCGTCAAGTTGC
This sequence comes from Polyangiaceae bacterium, assembly GCA_025937785.1. Taxonomy (GTDB): domain Bacteria; phylum Myxococcota_A; class Polyangia; order Polyangiales; family Polyangiaceae; genus JAICQQ01. The sequence continues at coordinate 33,090 of JAICQQ010000022.1, read as the reverse complement.
TGGACTTCGGGCTCGTCAAGCGCGACCGTCAGAGGGATTCAGCCTCGCTCACGCGCCCCGCCGTCGTGCTGGGTACACCAGCTTATGTGGCGCCAGAGAGCCTACGCGGCAGCAAGTACGTGGACGGCAGGGCCGACCTGTACGCGGTCGGCGCGGTGGGGCATTTCCTGCTCACGGGTCGGTTATTGTTCGACCACGACCAGCCCGTGGCGATGGCGAGGGCCCACCTGCTCGAGCCCGCTCCGCGCGTTTCGGATCGGGTGCCGGTGCCGCGCGAGCTCGACGACTTGCTCTACGAGTGTTTACGGAAGGAACCCGAACAGCGCCCACAGACGGCTCGCGAACTCGTCGAACGCCTCGATCGTGTGCCCACGGACCCCGCGTGGTCCCAGACGCAGGCCGAGGAGTGGTGGTCGAAGACACGCGCGCGCAAGGGACGGACGCAGCGTGCCAGCGTCACCTCCTAGCCAGCGTCACCTCCTAGCCAGCGTCACCTCCTAGCCAGCGTCACCTCCTAGCCAGCATCACCTTCTAGCCAACGTCACCTCGTCAGTGAGACGGGACCTCGCAGCGGTCACCCGTGCGCGTCCAGCATGTACTCCGCGAACCGATCCGGCGACTCGAGCTGAGGCACGTGACCCACGTCGGGCATGCGGATGTGCTGCCAGTCAGGACGCATGCGTTGCAACCGCTCCCAAGCGCGCTCGGGGTAGAGTGGATCGCGACCGCCGTAGATCGCGCGCACGGGGCAGCGGGTGCTTTGGATCCAGTGGTTGGCTCGCCCGCCGTGCAGCAGAGCGACGCCCAGACTCAGGCTGGTCTGCTCGAGGGCGCGCGCCGCCTCGTCCGCCCAGGTCAGGCGGTGCTCCGAGACCGCAATCAGGCGCTGGCGCAGCTCCGGGTCGAGCAACGCCGGATCTGCGAACAGCTGGCGTACCGGACCGTCGACGACGCCGGGCACGCCGGTCCTGCGCACGTGACGGCTCACCAGCCAGCGACCGAACCACGGTACCGCAGCGGGCACGTAGCCCCCGAGCGCCGCCACCTCGGCGAGCGAGCGGCCCCAGGTCAGCGGCAACGCTACGGCGGCGAGCGTCACCCGCTCCACCTTGGCTGGCACCTGGCAAGCGACACGCAGCGCGAGCACCCCGCCCAGCGAATTGCCAGCGACGTGCCAGCGAACACCCGCTTCTCGGCAGAGCACGCTCTCGACCACCTGGCACAGAGCGTCGAGTCCAACCCGGCGCGGGCCAGGTCGCGTCGCACCGAACCCTGGCAGATCGATGGCCAACACCCGCGCCTTCAAGGCCCGAGCGAGCGTGGGCGCAACGCCGTGCCAGGTGATGGAGTTGCCGCCGAGCCCATGCAGCAACAGGACGTGGGCCAGAGTCCCTCCCTCCCACAGATCCGCGTGCAGCTCGAAGCCAGCGGCACGGAGCTGGATGCTTCTGAAGTCCAAGTGCGATGCCTCCTGCCTTTTCGCGCCGGGCGACTCGCTAGCGAACACCCAACTGAAAGTAGTCGCGCGCGTTCTCGAAGCACACACGCCGAACCAAGTTACCGATCAGCTCTCGATCGCTCGGCAGCAGCCCGCGCTCGATCTCGTCGCCCAGCAAGTTACAGAGCAGCCTGCGAAAGTAGTCATGCCGCGAATAGGACAAGAAGCTGCGTGAGTCGGTGAGCATCCCGACGAAGCAATGGAGCAGGCTCATGTTGCTGACGGCGTTCAGCTGACGCTGCATGCCGTCGAGCTGATCCAGAAACCACCAGGCGCTGCCGAACTGCAGCTTCCCCGCCACGCTCCCGTCCTGAAAATTGCCGATCATCGTGGCCATCAACTCGTTGTCGCGGGGGTTCGAGTTGTACAGCACCGTTTTCGCGAGCCGATCGCTCTGGTCCAGCCGGTCGAGAAAACGAGCCAGGGGGCGGGCCTGAGCGTCGTCGCCAATGGAATCGAAGCCCGTGTTCGGCCCGAGCTTGGCGCGCAAGCGCGAGTTGTTGTCGCGCAGCGCACCGATGTGAAACTGCTGCGCCCAGCCTCGCTCGTGATCCATCAGCGCCAGCTCGTACAGCAGCAACGATTTGAAGCCCAGGGCCTCGCCGGTGTCGAGCGGCTCCCGCCTCCTCAACTTGTCGAAGCAGCGGTCGCCCGCGACGGAAGAGCACGGCGCGTCGAACATGGTGTCCACGCCATGGTCGGAGAGGCGGCAGCCGACTTCGTGAAAAAAAGCGTGTCGCTGCCCCAGCGCCTGGAGCAGATCAGAACGCTTCACGATATCGACGTTGGCGACGCTGGCAAGCTGATCGAGCCAGCAGTTGTAAGCGGCGACGTCCTCGACCGCGATGGCTCGATCGGGCCGCCACGTCGGCAACAATCGCGTGCTGCTACCCGGCTGCTCCCGCGACGCCACGTGGTGCACGAGCGAGTCGACGGGGTCGTCGGTCGTGCACACCGCGACGACGTTGAACTGCGCGAGCAACCCCTGAGCACGAAAGGCATCTTCCTGCAGGCGCGCATTGCATTCGGCGTAGATCGAGGCCGCAGTCGTGCCATCGAGCAGCCGATCCCGGATACCGAAAGGAAAGGCCAGTTCCAAGTGCGTCCAGTGGTACAACGGGTTGCGCAGAGTCTTGGGCACGGTCTCCGCCCAAGCGCGAAACTTCTCCCAGTCACTCGCGGCGCCCGTACAGTAGTGTTCACTGACGCCCGCAGTGCGCATCGCACGCCACTTGTAGTGATCACCCCCGAGCCAAAGCTCCGTCATCGAACGAAACGCTCGATTCTGAGCGACCTCCTGCGGCGAAAGGTGACAGTGATAGTCGAGGATGGGTTGGGCCTTCGCGAAGCGGTGATACAGGTCACGCGCCGTCTCGGTTTCGAGCAAGAAGTCTTCGTGGATGAAATGGTTCACGGAGTGTTCCGCCAAGGAAAGAGAGGGTGACTCTCCCAGAAACCGTCAGCGACCACTAGCACTTCTGGGCGCGTGCAAGCCCTCGGCGCAAAGCCCAAAAGCTTGCCCGTCTAGCACAACTCGCAGGCGGCCATGCACCTGTTCGCCGGCTCGGCCGTCGCAAGACTTTTCGGCTGCCCAGGACCAACGCAAGCGGGTTTGTAGCTTCCAGCCTGCTAACAGTTGTGAACCTGTAGTTTGCAGCCTGCAGTTCGAAGCAGCGCCGCAGGCGTAGCCCGCTGGCACTGTCTGCCCATGCAGCACTGTGCAGCCGGACACCCTTGGGTGCCCAGGCCCACGTCTCCAGCGTGTACGTTCTCGGCGCATGTTTTGAACCTACGACGGACGAGCTCGCTCCACGGCTGGCTAGGTTGCAGCGCGCCGACTATGCTGATGCGATGCATCGTCGCGCCCTTATCTCATGGGCTCCCTACCTGCTCGCGCTGTCCGCCTGCGGCGGCGCTACCAGCCAAGCCCCAGATCCAAGGGTGGTGGAGCTCAGGAATGCGCAAGCACGGGTGGAAGGCACCTGGCGGTTCATGAGCTTCGAGCCCGAGCGTCCTCTCGGACCTCCCTTCGATAGTCTGGTGAGCGAGCAATTCGGTAAGCTCGACCTCCAACTGGCAGCTGGTACCCTGAGCGCCAGGGGAGCCGGCTTTCAGACCACTCGCCGCTACGAAGTGACGCAAGCCACCGGGGACGCGGCCCAAGCTGCAGTGATCGACGACACGGGCGTCCGCTACGAGTTCGACCTATTTTTCGAGGGGAACCAGCTCCGCTTCGTGAGTAAGAGCAGCCCTTGGCGCGGCCAGGGCGCGCTCCAGCGCGTCCAATGAGGCGATTCGACGGTGTTCGGCGCCATCGCCGCGAACCCCCGCAGACGAGGGGTGAATCACCAATGACCCACCATCCGGCGAAGCGCACTCACGAATCGCCAGCGAGCGCGCACGCTCGTTAGTCGTGCGCGCTCGCGTACTTGCAGCCGACGCTGGCTCAAAGCGCGACAACCGACGCCTGGCACGCAGGTTGCTTGGATTGCACGGTCGCTGGAAGCTCACGCGACGAGCCAGACGAGCTCTCTGACACTTCGCTGATTGATCAGTCGCTAGACGCTTGCATGACGCAGAGAGCGAGCTACCACTCGCGCCACCACCGACTCGCTGAAGGCCAAGTGAACGGCAGAGGTCGCTGCAGGCCCAAGCCCACAGCCTGACGCCCCAGCAGTGCCGCTGGCGGCACGGCCGTTGGCAGCACGCCGCTCGCAGCACGGCCGTTCGCAGGGCAGCCATTCGCAGCGCGGCCAGCACCATGGCGGACAGCCCCCAACAGAGGGGCCGCTCGGCCCCAACAGCGCGCCAACAGCAGCAAGTGCACCTCCCAGTAAGCGGCCCGTCACGCGCCGCGAACTGCCACAAAACTTAACCAACGCGAAACACCATCGTCATTTGTCGACGGCTCATAGTTGTTTGAATTGCATGTTGTGAGTGATTCGAGTTAGGAACCGTTCCACGGTCCCGATCTGCGAGCACCCTCCAAGATCTCACACCGCGCACCGCCCCCCCTCTCCGCAGGTTCCGAGTCAGCATGGGACTACCATCCACCGAGAAAAAGCGCGCGAGCGACGAAGCTCCGCAAAGTTACATTCAAGAGCTGCGTCCGAAGCAGACGTCGACGCTCCCCGAAGACGCCTCCGCGCGGCGCCTCGTCGACGCTTTGGTGAGGAACGGCGTGAACACGTTCTTCGGAGTGCCAGGGGGACCGATCTGTCCCTTTTTCGAAGCGGTTCGCCTCGACCCCCGCGCCACCATGGTGGAATCCCGACATGAAAGCCACGCCGCATTTTCTGCGGTGGCGTTCGCGCGCGCCACCGGCGAAGTGCCCGCGGTCGTGGTCACGGCTGGGCCTGGCGTCACCAACGCAGTCACCGGCATCGCATCCGCGCACCTCGAGCGCGTCCCGATGTTGCTGATCGCAGGCGACGTCGCCTGGAGCAATCACGGCGGGCGGCTCGCGCAAGACTCCGGTCCGGAAGGTATCGACATCGAGCGCCTATTGGCGCCGATCACGCGGGCGCAGGTCCGCATCGCGCGCGCCCGAAGCGCGGTCTCACAGGGGCTGGCGAGCCTCAGGGCTGCGACCGATCCCAACCGTCCCGGCCCCGCGCTTCTGGTGCTGCCCATCGACGAGGGCATGCGCGCCGCACCCGACGTGGAGTTCGTCGCGCGGAAGCCGATCGCGAGCTCACCCGTGAGCCTGGATGCGGTCGCGCGCACGGCGCGCTGGCTGTGCGAGGCGGAGCGGCCCCTGATCGTCATCGGCGCTGGTTGCCGCGGTCACGCTCCCGCGGTCGCGCGCATGATCGACGCCCTCCAGGTGCCCTTCGTGACGACCCCGCGCGCCAAGGGATTGGTCAGCGAGCAGCATCCTTACTCGCTCCGCAACGGCGGTATGGCGGCATCCATGTGGGCGCGCCGCTACACCGCGCGCGAAGTCGACGTGACGCTCGCCCTTGGTACCGACCTCGACGACACCTCCATGGGCCCCACCCCGTACGTCTCCGAGCATGGCCGATTGATCCACGTCGATCTGGATGCTGCCGTCTTCAACCGCAACGTGCCCACCGCGTTGGGCGTGCTGAGCAATGTCGGCGAGTTCGCCCGAGAGCTAGAGCTCTTCGCCTCGCGCCGCGGTCTCAAGAACCCGAACGGAGCCGCGCTGAGTCGAGAAATGCGGGCCAGCTCCCCCTTCGACGTGGAAGATTTCGACAGCGATCCGTCCGAGCCCATCGCCCCGCATCGCGTGATCGCAGAGCTGCAGCAGGCAGCCGCCCCCGGGACGCGATTCGTCACCGATATCGGCGAACACATGCTGTTCGCGCTCCACTACCTGACTGCGTTCAGCCCCGACGATTTCCACATCCAATTGAACCTGGGGAGCATGGGGTCCGGCATCGCCGGAGCGACGGGTCTGGCGCTGGCAGATCCGGAGCGGCCAGTGATCTGCATCTGCGGGGACGGCGGCATGCAGATGTCCGGGATGGAGGTGCTCACCACCATCAAGGAAGGCCTGCCCATCGTGTACGCGGTCTTCAACGACGCACGCTACAACATGGTCTTCCACGGAATGACCCAAATTTTCGGCGATAGCGCAGCGTACGAGACACCCTTCGTCGACTTCGAAGCTTGGGCGCAATCGCTGGGCTTGACAGCGGCCACGGTCCACTCCCCCGATCGCATCCCGGACTTGCTCGAACGGTTCCAACGCACTCGCCGCCCCGCGCTGCTCGACATCCGCATCGACCGCGAGGTGCGCATCCGCGGCGGCGGACGCGTCGAGGCGCTGCAACACATGTCCATGCTGGCGAGTGCGGCCAACGGGAAGTCCCGATGAAGGCCTGCGTCAGCGGTTTGGGGACCTGGCACCCCGCCACGATCCGGCGCAACGACGCCTGGCCGCCCGAGTTCGGAGCGGCCCGCATCGGTGATCGCACGTTCAACGACATTCCGCTGCCGCTGGGGGATGCCGCCGCCCTCGCGGAACGTTACCTCGAACTCGAAGCGGCCGATCCTTTTCTGGGCGCCCGCGAACGTCGCGTGGCCGACGGCACGGCTGGTGACGCGGAGTGCGCGGCAGCGCGCGCGGCTCTCGCAGACGCGGGTGTCACGCCCGACCAAGTGGACGCCGTGATCTCTTACACGACGGTGCCCGACCGCATCGTACCCGCTACCGCAGGGCTCGTGGCGCATCGCCTGGGTATCACGCAGGCAGCCACCTGGGGCATGGATGCCGCCTGCGCCACCCTGATCACCCAGCTCATGACAGCCGCAGGCATGATCGAGGCGGGCCTCGCGCGAAACGTGCTGTTGACGCAATCGCATCTGCTGCTGCGCGCCGTTCCGCTGCTGCATCCCGCTACCCCGGGACTGGGCGACGCCGCGACCGCTTGCGTCGTGAGCGGCCGTGGGCGCTGGCGCATCGTGAGCTTGCATGCACGAACCCATGGCGAGTTTTTCGACGCCGTCACCTGGGTACGCGATGAGGTCGCCGAACACGAGGCCCCCTGGTGGAAGCAAGGCGGCGACTACCGATTGGGCAGCAAGAACAGGCCACAGGCGAAACAGCTGATGCGCGACACCGTCCATTTCGGCGCCCAAACCGTGCGCGAGGCCGCCGACAAGGCGAAGCTGCGCATCGACCAGCTCACCCACCTGTTCAGCGTGCAGCCGCGCGGCTGGATCCCCGGGGCGATCGCGCAGCACTTGGGTCTCCCCAGCGAAGCCGCGCTGACCACCTATGAAACCTATGCGCACCTCGGGGCCTGTGGCCCCATCGTCAACTGGCAGACGGCGCAGCTCACGGCGAAGCTCACGCCGGCGTCACGGCTGGCGCTTTACGCACAAGGCGCGGGGTTCATCCGCGGCGCGGCGATTCTCGAGCACTCTTAGCGCTCGGCGGCTCACCCCTCGACGCTGCTCGCAGGTTCGAGCAATGCCAGCGTCTCGGTCACCGCCAACAACCAGGCGCCCACGCCGTAGCTGACCTGCTCCGCGGTGGGGGTCCAGCGATACAAGAGCTCGACCGGATTGGTGCCAAGGCTCGTGCCGGTCACCAGTTGGCGCTCGCCCTCACTGCGCACGATCTGCCAGAGTCCGCGAACGCCGTGCAGCAACTGGCTGCGCGTGTCGTCGCCGAACAGGCCAAGCCGTACCCCACGCGCCATGCCGAACAGGATCAAAGCCGAGCCCGCAGTTTCTTCGTAGCTTTCTGGGTCCAGCAGCAGCGTGTGGAACAACCCGCTTTGCGCTTGGAGCTGGCCGAGGCTCGCTGCCAGACGCCGGGCAAATCCCGACAGCTCTTCGCGGTCGGGATGGCTCCGCGGCAAGAACGTCAGGGCGTCGACCAACGTCGCCAACATCCAACCATTGCCGCGAGCCCAGAAGGCGCGCTCCGTGAACGCGGGCACGGGCTCGTGGCTACCCGAGTCGTTGCAGGCGTGCGTGACGAGACCGGTCACCGGATCCCCCAAGAGCCGCCCGAACAGCAGCAGTTGGCGCGCTCCCTCCGCTACAGCGCTCGGTTGACGCCTCCAAGTCCCGTAGCGCATCAGCGTGGGCACGAGGTGGAAGACCGAGTCGACCCAAGCATCGGGAAACCAGCGTTGGATACTCTCCGGGTACGCCGCCCCCAAGTGACGCACCAGCCCGCTCTTGGTCCGGGGCGCTTGCTCCGTATAGCGGACGACCGCCTCCACCAGCGGCGCGAATTCGGCTTCGCCGTGCCGCGCCAGTGCCACCGCCGCCAATGCCGGGGTCGCCTGGTCGCTCCAGGTCACCGACACTCCGCGCTTCAGATGGTGCCGCAGATACTCCCTGACGTAGGTGAGCAGGCGCGTCTCGTGGGTGGTTCGGAATGCGCGCTCCACACCGAAGGCAAGTACTCCCTCACCCCAACTCCACGCCAGCTGCGCTGCCGGCTGCTCGGCGATCCAGGTCAGGGCTACTGCTCGTGTCGCATCACGCAAAGCCGCAGCTAAACCTACGCTCACAGGGAGCACGCGCTGTCGCGTGGCTCCGCGGAGGCTCACGGCGTCGGCGACCCACGGCAGTAGCGCGCAGCAGGATCCCGCGCCCAGCAGGGCTCGACGCGTCAGCGTCGCGGGGCGCCGGTCGCGGCGGGGCATGTCCTACTTTGGGCATTCGCCGCCGGAGCGCCAGCTTCCCCCAAGCCATGGGCGAACCAGGGTGGGTTGTCCGAGACCTCAGCGGATCGATTCGAGGAACGTAGCCCGCCCCGGACGGCACAACCTGAACAGGCAGCGCAAATACACGCGCACCCCGAATTCCCGAACGATTGTCGGAGCTCGCGTGATGAGGTGCCTCGTTTGAATGAAGCCGTCCATGATCTCGGGGAATAAACGAAGCATCTCTCGTGCCACGTCCGGAAACATTCACTTAGGTCCGATCCAGCCCGATCGCCTTTCAAAGGTGAAAGGTCCTCGTTTCAAGAGGCGGGCGGGCGCGAGACCCGGGTTCCGGTGCCTACCTGGGTGAACGACGTCGCGTGAGCCAACCCGTAATGTTCGAAACGGCGACCGCCAGTGGGTCGCGGCCGCGGGCCGCGAGCGGCGAGCGCCGCTCCCCCAGGCGTAGGACCAGACAGCGCACAAGACCGCGAGTGCGTCTCGTTAACGTGAATGATTCCAACCGCCGCCTCGAGCACACGACGCTTCGCTGGCTGTCACAAAGGTACCAGCAAAATTAGGACATATGGATGGGCGAACGATCGGACGTCCGAACGCGCAACACACCAATCGCTGTGTGCCACTAGCGCGTGAAACGCCAACGCGTGTATACGACGAAACAGATGGTTCGCATCCCTACGACTCCGATCGTCGCGGGTCTGGTTGCGCTGTTCGTGACGGCCCCGCCGCTGATTGCGTTCGCCCACGAAGGCATCGAAGCGGACATCCGCGAGAGCAGCGAAGCGATTCGCCAGCACCCCAACCAGTTCGAGCATCACTTGCGCCGAGGGCACCTGCTGCGATTGGCGGGACGGTTACACGACTCGCTGCACGACCTCGAACACGCGCGGCGCCTGGCTCCGCGCGAGCCGCGAGTCTTACTGCAGAGCGGAATGACCTTGGCGGCGCTGGGACGCGCCGAGCGCGCAGAGCAGGCGTTGACCGCGTGCCTGGGTCACGGCGGGCGTTGGGCGAGAACCTACGCAGAATTGGCGAAGGTCCACGCGAAGCGCGGAGCCAACGAAGCAGCGATCGCGGCTTACCGCGAAAGCTCGAAGCTGAAGCCGGACGTCGACGTCTACCTCTCCTTCGGCGAACTGCTCGAATCCCTGCAGCGGGTTGCCGAAGCGCGGGACGTGTATCGCGCCGGGGTCATCCGGACTCGCGCAGAACTTCTAACGCTGGCCCTGATTCGCCTGGAACTCGCGAGCGGGCACACACAGGCTGCGTTGCGGCTGATCGACGAGGCGCTGCACGGCGCCGCGGTCAAGACCGGCTGGCTGCTGCGACGCGCCCAGGCGCTCGAGGTTGCAGGAGAGCCCCAGCTCGCTCGTGCCACCCGGCAAGCGGCCCTGCGTGAGGCTCAGCGCGTGGCTCGAGAACACGGCAGCGGCATGGCCTACACCGAACGAGCGCAGGTCTACCTGGAACTCGGATTCCACGACGCGGCGCGCCGCGACGTCGAGCGCGCGCTCGCTCTGAGTCCCCGTTACCCTGCGGCGCTCGAACTGGCCCAGACCCTCGAGCGGCAATCCTTGCCGCGAGGCACTCCGTGAGCGGCACGAGCTGGCGCCTCGGATCAGGGCTAGCGCTGCTTTTCGCGAGTTCACCGGTCACGGCCCAGGTGCTGCGAGAACCCTACCTGCAGTCCGTCACCTCGAGTTCGGTTATCGTAGCTTGGCGCGCCGACAGCGGCACCCCCACCGACAGCGTCGTCTACTACGGAACCACCGAAGGCGCTCTGCTCGAAAACGCCACGGGTTCTGCCGTGCTGCGCAGCGGCGCTAACTTCGTCGACCACGCAGTCTCGATCGACGCGCTGACACCGAACACGGTCTACTACTACCAAGTCGGCACGCTCTCGGACGGGGTTCAGGCCGGCGGCACCGAGAACCACTTCTTCAGAACCGCCCCCGTGGTAGGCAGCTCGCTGCCCTTCAGCGTCTGGATCGTGGGTGACAGTGGCCGCGGGGACGCCACCCAGGCGTCGGTGCGAGACGGCATCCTGGCATACCTGGATGGCGATGTGCCGGACCTGTTCTTTCACGTCGGCGACATGGCCTACAACGGGGGCTCGGATCTCGCGTTCACCAACAACCACTTCGCCATGTACGAAGCGATCATGGCGCGCGCGCCGTTCTGGCCAGCCGTGGGTAACCACGAGGCCTCCTCCGGAGATTCCGATTCGGACGCCCAGTCCGGCCCTTACTACGAGGCGTTTTCCTTGCCGACGGCTGGCGAGGCAGGTGGCGAGCCCTCCGGCACCGAAGCCTACTATTCCTTCGACTACGCGAACACGCACGTGGTCGTGCTCGATAGCGACGACAGCTCCACTGACATCGGATCGACACAGCTCGCCTGGCTCGCGGAAGACCTCGCGAGCATACCCACGAGTCAAACCTGGCTCGTGGCCATGTTCCATCACCCCCCGTACAGCAAAGGCAGCCACGATTCGGACAGCGCCAGCGACTCTGGCGGTCGCATGGTGCGCGTGCGCGAAAACATACTGCCCATGCTCGAAGCGGCCGGGGTCGACCTGGTGCTGAGCGGTCACTCCCACATCTACGAGCGGTCCTACTTGATCGACGGAGTGTACGGCTACGGCTCGAGCCCCAATTTTCAAACCCCCGATTTCGCCACCCTTCAGGCAAACGGCAACATCCTCGATGCGGGCGACGGCGATCCCGCCGGGGACGGCGCCTACATGAAACCGACCGGGCTGCGCGCGCACGAGGGGGCGGTCTACGTCGTTTCCGGACACGGCGGGGGATCGCTGGGCCGTATCGGCAACCACCCCGTCATGGTGTACTCGGAGTTCGACGTCGGTTCGTGCCTCTTGAACATCGCCGGCGATACTTTGTCGCTCCGAAACATCGACGCCAGCGGCAGCGTGGTGGACGAGTTCGAGTTGGTCAAAGAGGGCTGTGACGACGACGCCGATTGCGACGACGGCGACCTGTGCAGCACGCCTGGCTGTAGCCTCGGAGCCTGCGAATTCACGCCCGTGATCTGCCCCGCGGGCGAAGCCTGCGATCCCGACAGCGGCGCCTGCAGACCGGAGCCCGAGATCGTGAGCTTCCGACGAGGCGCGGACGGCTACGACGGCGTCGTCGATACGTGCCTGAAGGAATCCGAGGACGAAACGTCGCAGGCGTCGCTCGACGCCTTCGAATGGGACACGGACGATCCGCTCGGGACATCTCGAGAGAATACGGCGCTGATACGCTTCGCCCGGCTGTTCACCAGCGAGGGCGGACCGATCCCGACGGGCGCTCCGATCACCTCCGCAACGCTGACGTACACCGTGTCCGACTCGGGGGGCTCCGGCGAGCTCTACGAGGCCGACGTGGAATGGACCCTCAGCTCCACCTACGCGAACTTCGGCGACGTACCGGGAGTGCAGACCGCGGATCTCGGCGAATTCATCGCTGCCGCCCCGGCGAGCGTGGCAACGCACAGCGTCGACGTCACGGCCAGCCTGCAGCGCTGGTCCACTGCACCGGCCCTGAACCGCGGCTGGGCCATCGTCCCGACGAGTTCGAACGGCACCGAGGTGCGCTCCAGCGAAGCAGCTTCGCTCACCACACGGCCACTCTTGACGGTGGCCTACTTTCCGCCTGCCGTCTGCACGACTTCGGAGAGCTGCGATGACGGCGATCCGTGTACGAGCGATGAGTGCGACAGCAGCGAAGGCTGCCTCCACACGGTGATCGATGGCTGCGCCGGCAGCGACACGACGTCCACCGCCGGTGGCGCGGCGCCCACAGGCACGGGCGGCGGCGTCAACACGCTCGCCAGCGCCAGCGCTGCGACCGGCACCGGCGGCGCTTCCGCTTCGCAGAACCATGCCGCGACGGGCATCGCAAGCTCGACCGCCACGGGGGCCCAGGGAGTCGGCGGCGACCTGGCGTCGGACGACAGCGCAGCGGGCGGTACCACCGCTGATAGCGTCGGCGACACCGGCGACGCAGAGGGCGGCACCACCGCTGACGGAGCCGGCGGTACTACCGGCGACGCAGAGGGCAGCACCGGACGAGAGCCGAGCCTCACCGGCGCCGCGGGACGGCCCGGCAGCGATTCGGAGCCGCCCGGGCTCAAGTCCGCGAACGGCTCGAGCGGCGGTTGCGGCTGTCGTGTGACCGGTGCCCGCGACCCACGTCTCGCGCCGCTGGGATGGCTGCTCTTGGCACTGGGATGGCGGCGGCGCGCACACCGGGTTCGCCCTACGTAGGCGGAGGTGCTTGCAGCGCGTCCGCCGCGCCGGGGGCGCGGCCGGCGTCGACAATCACGCTCAGCAGCATGTCGCTCAGCACGTTCGTCACCGATCGAGCGCGTGCGATGACCCAATCGACAGTGAGCAGCAGCGGCAGGATTTCGATGGGTAGGCCCACCGTGTTCAGCACCACCGCCAGTGAGATGAACCCAGCCTCGGGGACTCCAGCGACCCCCATCGAAGCCACGAGACACACGGCCGCCGCCGCCACTTGCTGCGTCAGCGAAAGCTCGATGCCGCTCGCCTGCGCCACGAAAAGCAGCGCCATGCCCTCGTACAGAATGATGCCGTCGTTGTTGAAGTTCGTTCCGACGCAGGCGCCGAGCGCCGACGACCCGCGCGATACGCCGAGGCGGTCCAGTGCTTTCAGGGTAATGGGCAACGTCGCGAGACTGCTGTTGGCCCCCATGGCGTAGAACACCGGCTCGCGCGCGGCGCGCCAGAACTTTACCAGTGACTGCCCCAGCACGACGAGCCAGGTGTGGTACACGACGATCACGTGCAACAACAAGCCGCCGACGCCCACGGCGACATAGACGCCGAGGCCATAGAAAGGCGCGTAGCCGTGCGCACCCGTCGCCTTGCACACGACGCCGAAGACCGCGAGAGGGATCAGCTTGACGATGTACCCGAGCACCACTTCGAAGGCGCGCAGGATGACGTCGACAGCAGCTTCGAGGCCCCGAAAGTCCGTCTTGCCGAGAGCGAGCTGCTCCTTCTTCACCTTGCGCAGCGCGAAACCGAGCAAAATGGCCAGTAGAATCACGCTGAGGATCAGATTCTCGGCAAACGGACTGACGACGTCCGCGGGCACATAGCCAGCGACCGTCTCTACCAGGTCGACCTTCTTGTTCGCCGCCGTCGCGAGTTTGTCCCGCGGTGCGCTGGCCAACGCCTCGAGGTGCCGCCCGGGCTGGAACCAATTCGAAATCGAGAGCCCGATGATCAAAGCACACACGGCATTGAACGACGCGGCGCCCAGCATGCGCAGCGCGCCCTTCGCTTCGATCTCGGCGTGCAAGATCGCGCTCACGATGGCGAAGAACAAAAGCGGCGTCGCGACCCCCTTGATCAGCTGCACCACCAAACGCCCGAGCTCACCCAGGGGAGCGGCGCTCGCGCCCAGCAGCGGCCCGAGCACGAGCCCGACGCCCATAGCCACTACGATCTGCACGTAGAGCGGAACCGAAACTCCCGTGCTTCCGCGCTCACTCGACACCCGAGCCGTTTATCCTGGGCGCCGATGGGGCGCTAGCAATTCGCGCGCGAGCGTGATAGATACTGGCGTTGGGTGACTGAGGGCATGCCAGCGTGATCTGGAGGGCGTGCTTGCAGCGCCGACCGGTAGGTGTCGCTGCCGAAGCGCAGAGCCTGCGATTTTGCGCCAGCCACCTTGACGGGCGTGCCAGGGGGCTACACTACCCGCGCCATGCAAGCCGAACTCTATCCGTGCCCGTGCTGTGGTCACTGTGTCTTCGCCGAGCCTCCGGGCTCTCAGGACATTTGCCTGGTGTGCTTCTGGGAGGACGACGTCGAGCAGCTGCGCTGGCCAGATCTCGCCGGCCTCACCAACACGGTCTCGCTCAGGCAAGGCCAACAGAACCTGGAGCGCTTCGGCGCCATCGAGGAGCGCTTCGCGGGCGACGTGCGGCCCCCCACCGCCGAAGAGCCCCCCGACCCCAGCTGGCGCCCGATCCACGACGGCGACCCGTTCGAGGCACCGGACGACAGCGCCCCGTGGCCCGAAGATCGCACGAAGCTGTACTACTGGCGCCCTAGCTTCTGGCGGCGCGCGCCTGAAGCCTGAACGGAGCTTGCGTCGCGCGCTATTCGAAGACGAGACCGTCGTCGAACGAGCACTCGCCGAACAAACAGACCGGGCTGGAAGCGCCCGACGTCGAGGTGACCGACCCTGCGTTGGCGCTGGCCGTGGTGCTCACAGCCGACGTGTTCGAGCTCGCCCCGCCCGTCACGCTGGTGGTGCGGTCGCTCGTGCCCGACGTGCTGGGACTCGATGTGGCCATCGACACCGTCGAGCTGTCGCTCCCGCCGCTGCCCGAATTGCCCGAGTTGGTAGATGTAGAGCCCTCGACCGACGAGCCCCCACCACTCGGGGAGCCTGAACCTCCGGAACCAGAGCCAGAACTCGCATCCGTGCCGGCATCGGAGGTGCTGTCGGCATCGGCGCCGGTGGACTCGGTCGTGCCCGGGCTCGTGGTTGCTGACGAACCCTCGCGTTTCTCGTCGCTGACGTGCGTGGCCGTCGAACTGCAGGCAAGCATCAGCGCGGCGACCGAGGCCGACCATGCTCCGTTGCCAATGTGTTTCAGGGGACCTTGCGCCGCCCGGATACCGCGTGCCGCCCAAATCATGCTCATCCTGCTCCCGAGTGACGCCGAGACAGTAGCAGAGCAGACCTGCTCCGCAAGCGCACACTCGAGGTTGGACGAGGCGACTCGACGAACGCATCACCGAGATCGTCCGCACCCGTACCTGGGATAGCTGTGCGATCGAAGCGTTCACGTTCGAAGCGTTAACACGCACTCAACCCTTTGCACTGCGACTCACTCGTCTTTGTGACTTGTCGCTAGATCATTGCTATGGTCGTGGCGCTCGATGGTTCGACGTCCTTCGTTCGAAGGTCGTCGTTGAAAGGAGCCGAGCATGGCGGAGCAACACATGAATCCCGAAGGTACCGAGAACCTGTCACGACGCGTCGCGCTGCTCGAAGGCGAGCTCGCGCGCCTCACCGCACGCCGGAGCTCGACACGGGCGCGCACCTTGGTGGCGCTGGCGGCGCTGGGCGTGTGCACGCTGGTCGCCGGGTTCGCAACCTCTCAGGAAGAAGGCTGCTCGGACGCGCTGCCTTTCTGTTTTCAGACCGGCGGCGCCGTCAGAGCCACCGAATTCAACCAGAACTTCGCGGCGCTCGCCGACGCACTCGCGAACAAAGTCGACCAGACTCCCGCAGGCGACATCGATGTCGCGGGCACGCTCGGTCTACACATTTACACGAAGGCCTGCACCGCGGTGGTCGGCGAGTCCGAATGCACCTGTGAAGCGGGCGAGCTGGCCCTGAGCGGTGGCGCCTCGGCGCCGACGAACGGCGTCTTGTCGCAGAGCCGGCCGCGCGCCTCGGCCATCGACACCTGGCAGGTCCGCTGCACCGATCTCTCGGGCAACGACGTCGCCTGCACCAGCGTGCGCGCCATGTGCGCGCGGGTCCGGAGCCTGTAGCCGGCGTTTCACCGCTTCGCAGCAGCTTCACCCTAGCTCCTCACGCTGAGCCTTCCGAGCGATTGCTTCGCCGCCAAGTTAGGTTGTCAACTCACGTTCGGGTCGGCGCCATGGTCGTGATCACCGCAAGAGGACGCGGTGGCCGCAGAGGAAAAGAGCGCCAAGTTCGCCAAGGTTATTTTTGTGGCTTGAGATGCGTGGCGAACACATTCAATTCTGCGGTCGCAGTGCCGATTCAACTCGAAGCGCTGGTGTAGTAGCGCAGCGCGAAGCGGAAGAACGCGCGCGAGACGGCGAACAAAACGGCTCCGAAGGCCAGGGCGCCCGCTAGATGGAGCGGAACCGCTTCCCCCAGCACCACCCGCGCCGGCACACTCGTCATGAACGCCACCGGGATCACGAAAGTGAACACGAAGCGATAGGCGCCCGGCGGAAAGGCGTCGATCGGGAAGCGCCCGGCGTCGAGCAGGCCGCGCAGGACCTCGGTCACGTTGTAGATTTGCACGAACCACACCGTGGTCGTCGCCATGATGAACCACAACGAATACAGGATGAGGCTGCTGCAAGCCAGGCTGACGAGGAGCGCCAGCCACGCAGCAGTCGACGGTGCCACCGCCAGCGATCCGTAGACGATCAACGCCGAGCCGAGCAACAAGTCGGGGATGCCCCAAGGCGAGAAGCGACGAGTGCTCAGCCAGAGCTGGGCATCCACCGGCTTCAACAGCACGAAATCCAGCGTGCCTTCGCGCACTTGCTCGACCAACTTGTTCAAGTTCGGTTGCAGCATCGACTGCGAGAACCCGGACAAGATGGTGAAGGCGCCGAGCACGACCAACGCTGCCGGCCACGACCAGCCGCCGAGCGAGGCGCCGTGGCTGAAGAACAGGCGCACCGTGAACACGCTCGCGCCGAGGTTCATGGCGCTACTCAAGATCGAGAAGGTGAAGTTGGCACGATACTCCATTTCGGCGCTGAGTGAGGTCGACGCGAACATCCTCAACAGCGCGAGGTAGCGGCGTAGCGAGGAGATGCGCACACGCCCGCGACTCTGGAACCCGCCGCTCATTGCCTACGCCCCCATCGCGGAGTAGCGGGAAAGCCCCTTCTTCCACGCCCAACGTTGCAAGAGGACCATGCCCACGGTCCATGCCCCCATCACCTGGAAGGCGCCCGAGACGTCCACTTCTTCTCCGATCAAGAGGCGCGCCGGGGCAAAGATCAGGTACGGAAAAGGCGTCCAGGCGGCGATCTGTTGCACGATCGGAGGATACAGATCGAGCGGCGCGAGCATCCCCGACAGGAACGTGTACGCAATGAACGACAGGGACTCGAGGCTCGACGCTCGTTCATTGTAGAAGCAGAAGGTGGCAAGCGTGTACTGCAGCGCGAAGCGCGTGATGAACGTGGCCAAGATCAGCGCCGCCGCTTGAGCCAGCACCATCCAACCCGGGAAGTAGGCCGACCCGGGGTAGAGCCAGAAGCACAAGAGAACCAGCGCGAGCACCGCCGGAAAGCGCGCGATGCGCTCGGCAAAATGATTGGCGAGGTAGTGCCACACGGGGTCGATCGGCCGCAGCAGATCGTGCGACAAGCGCCCCCGGACCACGCTTTCTTCGAACTCCCAGATGACCCACACGAACGTCATCTGCCGGATCACCAACACCGCTACGAAGTAGCGTACCATCTCGACCGGGGTGTAGCCGAGTGTGCCGGTGCGCGCCGCCTGGGACCACACCCCCATCAAAATGATGGGCATGGAACCCGCCAAAGCCCAGAGCACCATTTCTGCGCGATAGGTGGTGGTGTGGGCGAATGCGGTCAGCAAGAGCGCCCACAGCTTGCGCAAGAATCTCATGGCGTTTCAGCGTCGGGACGCGGCCGCTCGCTGCTGGCGCTGGCGCTGTTGGGGGCCGGTTCGGCCGCCGCGACGGGGCGCACGAGCCGCTCGCCGCGCAAGAGGGGTCCAATCACGGTTTCGATGGCTGGCTCGTGGACGTTCAGATCGATCGGCTTCAACTCTTCGAAGATGCGAGCAATGGTCGGGCGCAGCAGAGAGCGATCAACGACCAGACTGATGCTCGACCCGTCGCGCGCCAGGACCTGGCCGAACGAGCGCAGACTGTCGTCGCTGACCGGTTCGGTGAGGCGCAGCTCGACGATACGATTGGGGGTGAGCCGCTCCGCGAGGCTCGACAACGCACCGTCGTAGACGAGCTTGCCCTCGTGTATCACGAGGACTCGGGAACACAAGGCGGTAATGTCCGCCATGTAGTGGCTGGTGAGCAGCACCGTGGCGCCGTAACGCTGATTGTAGCGTTTGAGAAAGCTGCGGATCGACTCCTGGGCGTTGATGTCGAGACCCAACGTGGGTTCGTCCAAGAACAGGACGGAGGGACGATGCAGAAGCGCTGCCAAGAGCTCGCATTTCATGCGCTCACCCAAGGAGAGCTTGCGCACCGGCTGCGTCAAGAGATGATTGGCATCGAGCATCTCGCCGAGCTCGCCGATGCGCTGCCGGGCGTCGCTCGCGGACATCTCGTAGACGGCGCCATTGATGCGCAGACTGTCGAGCGCCGGCAGATCCCAGATGAGTTGCTGCTTCTGGCCCATCACCAGCGTGATCTGCTTCAAAAATGCGTGCTCGCGCGCGAATGGTTCGTACCCGATCACGAGGGCTCTCCCGGTGCTCGGGCGAATCAGACCGCTCAGCATCTTCAGCGTCGTGGTCTTGCCCGCGCCGTTCGCCCCGAGGAAGCCGACGAACTCGCCGGGCTCGACCGTGAAGGTGATCCCCGAGACAGCCTCGATATCGCGGTAGCGGCGCCGGAACAGGTGCCGCAGCGAACCAGCCAGGCCGGGCTGCTTGTCCGCGACGCGGTAGGTCTTACCGAGGTCCGAAACGCTGAGCATCGCCCCATGCTTAGGCGCTGACCGGGCCGGGCACAAGCGGCTCGGTCGTGGCGCCGGCCGCTGGGCTCCCGCGAGCTTATTCGCCGCAACCGATGCGTTCGCTGCCGAACGCGATGTCGTCGATCCACGCCGTAAAGCCGGGTGGAGCTTCCTGATAGTTGATCCAGCCGACACGCAGTTCGTCGAAGCCGTCCGGGATGTCGGACCGGTCGTACTCTCCGGCTCCGTCTTCGAAGCTCAGCTCTTCCTCGCCGTCGATGTACAGCGCATAACCTTGGTCCGCTGCATCGATCCAGTATTCCGCGCAATGCCACTCGCCGTCGAACTCCTGGTCGTAGGGGCCTTGGCGCGCAAACTCACCGCTGTCCTCGGGCTGAACGTTGTACAGGTATTGATGGAGCGAGCCGACGTCCGGCGTGTCGACGGCCTGCTTGACCGTGTCGACGACGCGGTACTCGGAAGCGCCGTTCTGCGGCCCGTCCCCTGAGAAGGCAACGAGCGTCGAGTGCACGAACGCGTCCGGCACCGGCAGGGCGACCTTGTAGAAGATGCGACCCCAGTGGGCGCTGCCCAGGTCGGCCGCGTCGTGATAGATGCGGCGCTCCCACACGGGGATGGCGTCCATCTTCAGCGAGCGCGTGCCGGTGTATGCCTCGTCGCTTGCGACGCCGATCGCCTCGCCATGGCGGATCCACCCCGCGGGAATTTCACCGAGCTCCGTGCTTTCGAAGTCCTCGCAGATCACGTACGCGCCCGCGCTGCAGCTGCCGGAGCTACCGCCGCCGACCCCTGCCGTCGCTCCCGCGCCCTGACTGCCACCCGCCGCCTGACTGCCACCCGCCGCCTGACTGCCACCCGCCGCCTGACTGCCACCCGCCGCTTGGCTGCCGCCCGCCGCCTGATTGCCGCCCGCCGCCTGGCTGCCTCCCACTCCGCCTCCCATCCCCGAAGCCTCACCGCCGCTGCCGCCCGCGCCGGGCGAAGAAGTCGCCGAGGTGCCGGTCGCGCCCGTGTCACTGTGTGCGTCGCCGCCCGCACCGGTCGAATTCGCTGCACTGGCGCTCGCCGTGTTGGTCTGAGTCCCCGCCGTGACCTGCGTGCTCGTGGTGCCCGCATTCGTCGACGCTCCGTCGGGGTAAGCACTGGTGTCGCTGCAAGCAACGCCGCCGGTCAGGAGCCCGAGCGCCATCAGACGTCCGAAATGCTGGGTGCCGTCGTTCACTATCCGTAGGTACCGCTGCGCCCTGGCCATGGCTCAGCTTTCAAGCGGCGCGGATCGCGCTCGACGTGGAAGCTGCTAGACTTGCGCGAAATGGGCCAAGTCACTACCGCGGAGCTGCTCGAAGCAATTCCGGGTCGACTGGACACCGACTCGCTCGCCTTCACCGGTCTGCGCGGCGATCGAACACGGCACCTGAACCGGACCGCGCTCGAAGCAGCCGTCGCCGGCCTGCCCCATCCACCGAAAGACGAGGGGATGGTCGAGCTTCTGGTGGCTCGCGGACCGAATGGAGAACGCGAGCTGCCCCAGGCCGCGGTACTCACGGCCGAAGGAGGCATGCCTGGCGATCGTTGGGCGACCGAAAAGCGCTACGGCCCCGAGTTCCAACTGGCGACGACCCGAGCCGACTTCGCGCGCTTGGTCGCCAACGGCCAGCCCCTCGAGCTGCACGGTGACAACCTGTACCTCACGCTCGACCTGTCCTCGGAAAATCTGCCCGCCGGGTCGCGGTTGCGGCTGGGCCAGGCGCTGGTGCAAGTCACGCCACAGCCGCACAACGGCTGCAAGAAATGGGTACAGCGCTTCGGGCTGGACGCCATGCAGCTGAACCTGGCTCCGACCCACCGGCACCTGCACCTGCGCGGCATCTACTTGCAGGTGATCGAGGCCGGTCGTGCGAGTGTCGGTGACCGCGTCGTCGTCGTCTCTCGCGCCACGCTCTGAGCCGAGGCTCAGTCTCGCGCCGGCGGTTCAGTCATCCGCTCGGCGGGTGCGCGGGACGCGGCGTCAGCCACGAACGCCGGCCGTCGGAGCAGCGTTCGGGCGCGTGACGGTGCGGCTGTCATGCCAGGGGTCCACGTTTGGCCCACCACGCGCTTCCGCTGGGAGCACGGGTTGCCCAAATGGCCGAGGACGAGTAGCTTGGCCGCAGGTTGATTGTAGCGCCGATCGAGGGGCCAACACCGCCAGCAGTACAGTGGCGTCAGCGTCGCTGGATGCTCGCGAGCGCCGTGCTGTTCACCGCGCTCGAAACGTCGGGGCAGCCCGACGGGCCGACGCGCGTACACCTCGCGTTCAAGGCGCCCGGGACATGCGCGAACAGCAGCGAGTTCGAGCGACGCGTGAAGCAGCGCTCCGATCGCATCGCCTTCGTGAACCAAGCCCCCTACGCGGGAAGCGCGAAGGTAGCGCTCGAGCCTTCCGGCGACACCGTCCGCGTCCGGCTCAGCTGGACCCGTGAAGGCGACAGCGCCACGGGCCGCGAGTTCAAGGCCGCGAGCTGCAGCGAAGCACTCGACGCGGCAGCGCTCGTCATCGCGATCTCGTTCGACCCTTCCGCGCCGGAAGATCCCTCCGAACTCAGCCCCGGCGACCCCGGTGACGAGCCGGGTGAGAGCGCCGCGCCCGGGGTCGACGAGGCGCCCTCGCCCTCGGGCGCTTCGGAGCCGGCGGCGAGCGGCAGCACCAACACCCCAGCGCCGCCCGAGTCGCGACCGCTCGCGCTGCCAATCGCCGACGCGGGGGCCCCGGAACGGCGAGCTGTCGACCCCGCGGACTCCGAGGCCAGCGTGGTGTTCGGTTCGAGTGCGCTGATCCAGGGCATCCACGGTGTCGCGCCGGTGACGATGACGGGCGCGGGCCTGAGCCTCGAGCTCGCGATCGGCGCAGGCTGGCTCGCGCCGCGAGTCCGGCTGGAAGGCGTGCATTACTTCGGTGTCACGTATGCCACCTACGACGGTGATGCGCGTTTCGAGCTCGACAGCCTCGAACTCACCGCTTGCCCCTTCCGGCTCGGTTCGGAGCGGGTCTGGTTGCGCCCATGTGCCGCGCTCACGGGCGGGCGTTTGGTCGCCAGCGGCCGCGAGACGCTGAGCCCGAGCTCGCACACGCGCGCGTTGTGGATCGTCGGGGGAGCGTTCGCATTGGGCTTTCGGCCCGCGTCGCGGCTGCTCGTCAGCGCAGATCTGGGCGTGGGCGCACCCGTAACTCGGGACAGCTTCCAGTTCGCGCCCGACGAGTTTCATCGAGTTTCGTCGGTCGTGGTCAGCGGAAGCCTCGGCATCGGCGTCGAGTTCCGCTGACTGACTCGGGCGCGGTCCTACGAGCGCTGTTCAGTCAGCGCCTCATTCGCCCTGAATGAACTCCCAATCGGCCCCGAACAAATCCGTCTTCGGCGTGGGCAACGGCTCGCCGTTGGGGCCGTCGCGCCGCACGACCATGGTGTGCCGCGTCGCGGTGTCCTCGTTCTCGCGAGCGACGACCGTGATCATGTTGACCCCGGGCTGTAGCTCCGCCGTCACCTTGAACGTCATCTCGTGCGTGTTCGGCGCTGGGTTCGCGCGGTAGAAGACCTTGCGTGTTCCCACGAAGATATAGGCGTCCATGACCTGGTCCACGTCGGTCGCGCGACCTTCGATCTCGACCGTCCGACTCCGGGTCGCTAGCTGTGCCGGCTTGACCTCGAGCAGAGGCGGGGAGCGCACGAGCTCGGGCTCGTACTTGATGTCGGTGGGACGGCCCTTGGCCGGCGTGGTCGACTTGGCGTCTACGAAACCGAAACGCGTCCCGTCGATGCGCACCTTCTCGAATTCGCCGAAGCGACCGATGCGCTCGACTACGGTGCCGGCACCGAGGTACCCGACGACAGCAGAGGCTCCGAGCGGCTGTGCACGCACGCCTGCCCTGGCCGTGAGCTTGAGCACCCCTTGCTCTGGGTTCACGTGCAGGCCCGATCGCGTGACGGGCATGGTCAGCTTCTCTTTGGAGACGACGCGCAGATCGCGGTCGCTGACGCTCAGCTCCACCTTGATCAGGTTTTCGGCCAGGTTGTCGAGCACGTCGAAGGTGAACTCGACGTTGCGCACGTCGCCCGGCTTCATGTTCGACACGTCGAAGCGGCCGTTTCTGAGCAGGATGCCGTCACCGGTGAGGTTGCTCAGGTTGGCCTGCGTCTCGAGCGAAGCCCCCTTGCCCACGTTCTTGACGGTCAGGTAGACGGTGGCGCCTTCGCCCCGAGCGAGCTGACCGTCACCGTTGCCCGGTCGGTTGTCGGAGACCTGATAGCTGTAGGCAAACACCGGCTGCGGCAAGCTCTGAATGGTCGGGCGGATCTCCCCGTCGGCGGGCGCTTCGCTGCCTTCCGCAAAAAACCGCACCTTCACGATCTCTTGTCGAGTGACGGCGTCCTTCGGGATCTTGCACACCCGCTTGGCGTCTTGCGGCAAGGGGGTCGTGGAACCCGGGGCGCGCCCTTCGATGTCGCACCAACCCAACGGCACCTCGGTCGTCTTGGTTTCGCCGGGACCGACCTTGCCGAACAGCAGCTCTTTCTCATCGAAGTACGGCGCGTCGCTCTTGGTCACGGCGCGCACCTGGTACGCCGGCGACTTGCTCTTGTTGGTGAGGGAGACCTTGAGCGCCAGCGGCTGCCCGGCGTCCACGTGGTCGCGAGCTCGGTCGCTCACCACCTTGACTTCGAAGTCTTTGGAGGTCGGGCCACCTGTGAAGTTGGCCGGGGGCTCGGACCAGTCGATACCGAGCCTTTCGAGATCGCGGCTGACCGCCGCGACTTCGGCAGCCTGCGCGGCAGCCACGAACGCCTTTGCATCCTTCAGCTGCTTGGTGCGGCTGCCCGGGGACAGCTTCGCGGTCAGATCACGCGCGAAACTAATGGGGAAATCGAGCTGGAACTCGTCATCCAGATCGCCGCCGAGCTCGCGGATCTTCGCGCGCTCGCTCTCGGGCAGGTTGTAGCGAAGCTTGTAGGTGGGGCGCTCGGGTTTGCGCTCACCGTTGTGGGTCAAGCTCTTCGAAAGGTCCCGTTCGCGCAGCGCGTGCTCCGAACGGAACAGATCCATTTCGAGCATGTCGGCGGTCATCGGATCGAGCTCGATGTCCGGCGCGACGCCCACCCCTTGAATCGACGTGTCGCCGGGCGTGAGGTACTGCGCAATGGTGAGCTTCAGGGCCGCGCCGTCGGGGGTGATGCGAGGGAATACCAGCTGCACGGTCCCCTTCCCGAACGTGGACTGACCGACCGTGATCGCACGGTCGTGATTCTTGAGAGCGCCTGCCACGATCTCGCTCGCGCTCGCCGAGGAACCGTTCACCAGCACGACGATGGGATAGTCGGGCTCGGTACCGCGCGCGGTCGCGCTTTTTTCGTCGCGACCTTCGCTGGCACCCACGGTCGAGACGATGACGCCCTTCTCCAAGAATTCGTCGGCGACCTTGGCCGCCTGATCCAACAAGCCGCCCGGGTTCGAGCGCAGGTCCAGCACCAGGCCGCTGACCCGCCCGTTTTTTCGCAGCGTCGTCAGCGCTCGCTCGAGCTCGTCGGCGGTGCTCGCCTGAAACTGCTTGATCCGAATGTAGCCGACGCCGTCACTCAGGGCCTTCGATTCGATCGACTTGATCTGAATCTGTTCGCGGGTCAGTTCGAAGGGACGCGACCCCGTCCACCCGTCGGGTCCGTCGCGATGCACCCAGATCGTCACCTTCGAGCCAGGTTTCCCGCGCAGCCGTTGCACCGCGTCGTCGAGCGGCATGTTCAGCGTCGACTCGTTGTTGATCTTGGTGATGCGATCGAGCCGCTTCAGGCCAGCGCTACCCGCCGGGGTGTCGGGCATGGGCTTCATGATCGTCAGCATTTGATCACGAATCGAGATCACGATGCCGAGGCCCCCGAAGTGCCCAGAGGTCGAGAGGTTCATCTCTTTGTAAGCCTCGGGACTCATGAACACGCTGTGCGGGTCGAGGGTTCGAAGCATGCCGTTGCAGGCTGCGTACTCGACGTCACGCAGCTCGACCTCGGTGTCTTTCAGGTTCGCCTGCAGGAAGGCGAACACCTCACGCAAGCGAGCGGCGACGTCCCACGGCCCCTGCACATTGTCGACGCGGAACTCGCTCTCTTGCGTGGCGACGCGCACCGTGACGGTGGGCGCCTTCTCTTCGTGCAGCACGATGACCTGGGCCACCTCTTTCTGCACCTCGTTCAGCGCACTCAGGAACATCTGCCGAGGCTTGACGCGGCTGGGGTCGACGTATTTGGTGCGAATGGTATTCAGGGTTTCGTTGACCGCGACGAGCTGGGTCAGGTCGTAAGGACCGGTGGGCTTGCCGGGGGTCGCTACGGCGTGCGCCGCCTCGAGCCCGCGCCAGAGCCCTGCGCTGCCGAAGGTGATCGAAAAATAGGAGGCGAGCGCGAACACGCCCATGACTATGGAAACTCGACCTAGCCGCTCGAACAGGCGCATAGGCGTCCAGTATACGGCCCCGCCCCTCCAGTGTCAGCGCTCGCGGACCGCATTTTCGCGCCGGCGCACCCCGGCCGCCCGTGCTCGGACGCGAGCCTTGCCACCCGGCGCCGGCTTTTGAGGGTCAGTCGCCTTCAGCCGAACGGGCAACGCTGGCAGCCGCCGGCTGGGGGTCCTTGACCTCCACGTTCGGTGCCGCTTCGTCGCGCTTGATCGAGTAGCGGACCAGAGCCCTGAGGGTCTTGTTGCGATCGACGTTGCCGAGCAAGAGCTTGACATCCTCGTACACCGACGGGTCGACGAGCAGCGCTCCCAGCGTGCCTTTGCCGGCGCGCAGGTCGGCCACGATGGTGCGCAGATCGGTGCTGGCGGCGTTCAGGTTCGCCACCATCTGGTCGGATTCGTCGCCACCGTACAGCACGCTCTTGGCCATGCCGTTGCCCTCGCGAATCCCACGCAGCGTGGTGCCGACCTCTTCTGCCGCACCGCCGAATTGGGCCAGGGCCTTGCCGGCATCGTCTTCGTAGATCAGGTCGTGGGCGAAACCGGGACCGGTGTTGATGCGCTCGAGCAGCGCCGACATGCCCTGAGCCGCACGCGTCAGCTCGCGGGTGGTTTGGTCGAGGTTGTCGACCACGCGCGAAAGGCGCTCCGCCTCTTCGGGATCGTTCAAGAGGCGCTTGGCGTATCCATTCCCCTCATCCACCGACTTCAAGATGTTGTTTAGTGAACCGACGGCCTGTTGCACGTCTTTCTGAAACCCCTCGTTGGCAATGCCTTCCGTGGCGACTTCGAGGTGACCCACGACTTTCTCGACCTTCGTGCTGACGCGGTTCAGGCTGTCGAGCATCTGAGTGAAGTCTTGTGGCTCTTCGGCCTTGATCACCCCGCCCGCCTTCATCGGCGGCTTGTCGGGGCTGCCGACGCTCAGATCGAGCAGCTTGTCGCCCAATAGGCCCTTACCAGCGATCGATGCCACCGTGTCGGTACGAATGCGCGGCGCCTCGCGCTCGACGATCGAAATTTCTACGTAGATCGCGGTATCCTTCGGATTGGTACCGTAGCCGAGCTCTTCCACCGTGCCCACGTTGATGCCGCCCATGCGCACCGGCGACCCGCGCTTCAACCCCTGCACGTCACCGAACGCGGTCTTGTAGTGGACCCGATCGGAGAACATCTGCTTGTCATCGCCGATCAAGAAGATGATGACACCGATGCACAGGAGCCCTGCCAGTACGAAGGCACCTACTTTGACCTCACGCGGGATAGCCATGACCAACCTCGATCTTCCCTCAGAAACTGGACCGGGTCACGCGCTCGCTCACCTGGGGAGACAAAAACACGGAACGAGGAGAACCCTTGGTGTCGGCGGGAGCGCGGAATCGACACACGCCAGTAGGCGGCGTCCACCCACACTGCTACACCGCAAGACCGAAGCCTTCGTGTGACGAGCGTGTCCCCTGAGCATGGCGCCTGGCACTGTCGGCATCAGGCGTTCAGCAACGTCTCCACGTCTTCCTTAACCGGGGCGACGCCTTCGATGAAGTCGTGCACGCGCGGATCGGTCGAGGCCCGGAACTTTTCCACGGTGCCCCAGCAGATGATTCTGCCGGTATGCACCATGGCCATGCGATCGCTGATGGTGAAAGCGCTTTTCATGTCATGGGTCACGACGATGCTGGTGATTTTCAGGCGCTCCTGAAGCCCCATGATCAGGTGGTTGACGCGTGCCGTGTTGATCGGGTCGAGTCCGGTCGTGGGCTCGTCGTAGAGCAGCACTTCGGGCCGCACGGCGATGGCACGCGCCAGCCCCACGCGCTTGCGCATGCCACCGGATAAGTCGGCGGGGCGCATCAGCTCGATCCCCGGCAAATCGACCAGGCTGAGCGCCCAATCGACGCGATCCTCGATCTCCGATCGCGTCATCTTGTGCTGGAAGTGTTCTTCGAGGCCATAGGCCACGTTTTGCCCCACGGTCAGCGAGTCGAACAAAGCTCCGCTCTGGAACAGCATCGCGATGCGCTGTCGCACGCGGGCGAGCTGCCGCTCCTTCATGGTCGTGACTTCCTCGCCGTCGAACACGATGCTGCCAGCGTCCGGCTTCAGCAGGCCGATCAGCATCTTCAGCATCACGCTTTTGCCGACACCGGAGCCGCCCACCATGGTCAGTACCTCGCCGCGGTGCATTTCGAGGTTGAGGCCGCGATAGACGACCTTCGGACCGAAGGTCTTTTGCACGTTATGGAATCGGATCAGCGGGTTGGACGCCAAAATACACCCGAGCGCAGAGTAGCAGAGTAGCAGCTGGCCACCAGTACCGAGCGTCCGGTGGGCCCCCGGCACCTTCCCGAGATCGCCCCCCCCACGCCGCTGCTCCGAGCGAACGGGCGTGGTCAGTTCGGCGGCTCGACGCCAGGGACCGCGGGGGGACGGGGCAGCTGCAGCGGAGTCGGCTGCGTCGGCTGCAGCGCCGGCTGCGTGGACTGCGGCAACGGAGCCAGCATCGCTGGTTGAGCCGGCTTCGGGTAAGCCGGCCTCTGGCGCACGGGCTTCGGCGGCGGACTCTCGGCCTGGGGCGCGGCTTTCAGCGTCACACGGTACTCGGTGTAGCCAGGCGGCGCCGTCAAGGGGTGTGGCGTGGGAGCCCACGGGTTCGGCACCAGCGTGACCAGGACGCAGGCGGGCGAGGTCGTCGCCAGATCGACGGGGGGGCTCGTCCACGGGCTCTTCTGATCGCGTTCCGACGTCGCGACCTTCGCGGTCGGATCGTGCACGCGGACGGGTATCTCGTCGCCCGGACCGCCCATCGGCGTGATCTGCAAGACGCCTTCGGAGGGGCGTTTGCCGGCAGCGCCGTCGTCCACCTCGAACACGACCTTGCCCGTTCCGGCCGCCGCGCAGAACACGTCTTCGTCACGCGCAAAACTGAGAGCCGCCTTTTTGGAAGCCCCTACGCCGAGCATTTCGGCGGAGCTCGGCTGCCCATTCGGCTCGACCTCGAGCTCGGCATTCGGGCTCCCCAGGTCGAGCTTCAGCGTATACCAATCCGACACGTTCTCGTAAACGGGCGGCACCTGCCCCTTCCTGTACTCGGTACGATCTTGCATCACGGCGATCAAGTAGCTGCCGCGACGGAGCGCCAGTTGGGGAATGTTGACGGGCGCGACGGGACTGCCTACGCAATAACGAGCCAGGGGCGAATCGCTGTCGGCGCCATACACCCACGCGCACAGGGCCATGTTCCCCACGGGGCTGATATCGAGCACCAGGAGCGTGCTCTCGCTAGCAGCGTCCCCGGGCACCTCGACCCGATAGAAGTCGCGGTCGCTGCGCGCCTTGTCCATGCGCTTTCCGAGCATGCCCCGCACGGGCTTACCGAAAGGTACGAGGTTGGCTTCGCTCGCTTTGTCGTTCGGCTCGATCTCCTCGCCGCGAAACTCCGGCGGACGGTTGAGCATGCTCCAGCCACGGAACCCCAAGAATGCAGCGCCCGAAATGGCGAGGCCGACGAGCACGTAAGGGATTAGCCCGCGTCGCTGCAGCTTGCGCTCGTAACGCTCGAACTCACCGCGGGTCGCAGCATCGTCGCCGGTCCGCGCCAGGTTCCGCAGGTGTTCGTTGTCGAGCAAGGCCGCCGCGCTGGCGTGACCGAGCCCCTCGAAGGCGCTGATGAGCGCGCTCTGCAGCTCCCGCGCGGTGCGAAAACGCCGCGCCGGGTCTTTGCGCAGACAGCGCAAGATGATCTGATCGAAACTTGCGGGAACCTGCAGTTCCGGAAAGCGCTCGAGGATCGAACGCGGCTCCTCCACCAGCTGCTTGCTGAGCACGCCGATGGGGTTCGGGGCATCGAACACGGGAAACCCGGTCAGGCAAACGTGCATCACCGCGCCGAGCGCGTAGACGTCCGTGCGCTGATCGACGTTTTCACCCTGGGCTTGCTCCGGCGACATGTAGTACGGCGTGCCCACGATCGCACCCCGGGTGGTGACCGCCGCGAGTTCTCGCGATGCCCTGAGTTTGGCGAGACCGAAGTCGAGCACCTTCACGACATCGTCCCCCATGGGGCTCGCCATGATCATGATGTTCTCCGGCTTCAAGTCGCGATGGACGATGTCCTTCTCGTGCGCTTCGATCAGCGAGCTGCACACCTGGATCATCAACTTGGCGGTGCGCACCGGGCCGAGCACGCCTTCTTTTTCGATGACGCGACCGAGGTCGATGCCCCGCAGGTACTCCATCGCCAGATAGGTCAGACCATCGCCGCCGCCGAAGTCGAAGACCTGCACGGTGTTGGGGTGAGAGAGCTGACTGGCCATCATGGCCTCGCGCCGAAAGCGTTTGACGTGGTCAGCGTGGCGCGTCAGTTCGCCCGTCAAAAGCTTCAGCGCCATCAGCTTGCCGATGCTCACGTGCTCGGCCTTGTACACGACGCCCATGCCGCCGCGACCCAGCTGCTCGACGATGCGGTAACGCCCGGCCACCAACACCCCGATCAGCGGATCGGCCAGGGCGGAGCGCGCAGACTCGCGTGCGACGGACTCAGTGCCGCTCTTGACCGAATCGACCACGGGGCGATCCAGCAGCAGGCCACACTGTGCGCAGAACCTGGCATCTTCGTTGCTCGGGCGCCCGCATTCGCGGCAGGGAAGCATCCGGGCGGTACCCTGAGTCACCACGCTCTCAGAATACCCCATCTCGTGCCGCAGCTAAAACCGGCGGTTCTGGCGGGACTTCGTAGGCCGTTCCGGTTCAAGCGCGCTGGGCGAGCTCATCCAGAATCGCCGCGGTCGCGGTGGTCCCGATGCGCGAGCACCCCAGCGCCCGGAAGCTCTGGACCTGGGCGAGGGTACGGATCCCTCCCGATGCCTTGACGCCGATCTCCGCTGACGTATGCGCACGCATCAGCTCGACGTCCGACACGGTCGCGCCTCCGCTACCGAAGCCGGTCGAGGTCTTGACCCAGTCGACCTGCAAGTCGCTGCAAATCTCGCAGAGGGCAAGCTTGTGCTCGCGTTCGAGGTAGCAGTTCTCGAAGATGACCTTCAGGCGGGCGTTCGCATGACGCACCTCTGCCAGCACGGCTTCGATCTCTTGCCGCACCGCGCTAGTGTTGCCGCTCAACACCTGGTTGATGTTGACCACCATGTCGAGTTCCGTCGCGCCGGCAGCCAAGCTCTCGCGAGCCTCGCGGACTTTGCTCTGCCACGTGCCCGCGCCGTGCGGGAAACCCAGCGTGGTGCTGGGCTGCACCAGGCTGCCTGCCAGCAACTCCGCGCAGCGGCGCACGGCGAAGGGCACGATGCACACGCTCGCGACCCGGCGCGCGCGTGCGAACTCACACCCCTGCCACAACTCGGCCTCGGTCAGCGTCGGTTTCAAAAGCGCGTGGTCGAGCAACCCTGCAACGTCAGACAACCCTGCAACGTCAGACAACCCTGCAGCGTCATTCGACCTTGCGACGTCGGGCATGCTGGTGCCGCTCATTTCTCGAGTGACGCCAGCTTGACGCAGCACGCCAGCACTTCCATCGCTTGCTCGATTTCGGCGAGACCCGGCAGGCTGGGAGCGATGCGAATGTTGCGGTCCCGCGGATCTTTCCCGAGTGGAAAGGTAGCGCCAGCTGCCGTCAGCTTGACGCCCGCGCCGTTCGCCAACGCAACCACGCGCTTGGCGCAGCCATCCAGAGTGTCCAGACTGACGAAGTACCCACCCGTCGGGTTCGTCCAGCGCGCGAGCCCGCTCGAGCCGAGGTGCTTGCCCAGCACTTCTTGAACTTTCGCGAACTTCGGCGCGAGGATCGCCGCGTGCTTGTTCATGTGCTCGAGCAGACCCTGACGGTCGCCGAGCAGCCGCACGTGCCGCAGCTGATTCAGCTTGTCAGGCCCGATCGTCATCATCGAGCGGTGCTTTCGCATCCAGTCGATGTTCGCCAAGCTGCCGCCCATGGCCGAGAGCCCCGCACCGGCGAACGTGACCTTCGAGGTGGAGCCGAACACGAATACCCGATCCCCGTGGCCCGCGCGATCACACGCTTCGAGCACGTTCGCGAGCCTGGCAGGGCCAGCGCCCAGGTGGTGCACGGCGTAGGCGTTGTCCCAGAGCAAACGAAAGTCGGGCGCCTTGGTCGGCATCGACGCCAGGCGCTCGACGACGGCGTCGGAACACACTACCCCGCCGGGGTTCGAGTACTTGGGCACCAACCACATGCCCTTGATCGATGCGTCGGCAGCCACCAACTTCTCGACCGCGTCCATGTCGGGACCGTCGTCGTTCATGTCGACCACGATCATCTCGATGCCCAGGTGCTCGCAGATCGAGAAATGTCGATCGTAGCCCGGCGCGGGACACAAGAATTTCGGCTTCTGCCCGCTCCAGGGGCCGCTGCCGCCGACCACGCCGTGGGTCATTGCGTGCAGCACCGTGAGGTACATCAAGCTGAGGCTGGAATTGTCGCCAATCAGGACCTGCTCCGCCGGCACGTCCAGCAGCGTGCCGAGCAGAACCTTGGCTTCGGGCAGCCCGTCGATCCCACCGTAGTTGCGCACGTCAGCGCCGCTCTTGTCCTTGAACTCGTCTTTGCCGAGGTTCGTGAACAGCTCCTGCGCGAGATCGAGCTGCTCCTTGCACGGCTTGCCCCGGGTCATGTCGAGCGCGAGGCCCTTCGCTTTGAACCCGTCGTAGGCAGCCTCGAGGGCCGATGCTTGTGATCTGATCGCTTCGATCGTGTCCTTGTGCGACATCTGGGGGCCTCCGGCCGGAAGGACTTAGCAAACTGCCGGGACAGCACAAGCCATTTGTAGGCCGCAGCTGAGCCCGCGGACTCGTTCGGGGTAGCTCTTGTCCCTGAACTCGGCAGACGACCCGGTGAACGTGCCCGTGCCCGTGCAGCGCCGACCGCACGAGCCTTGTGGCCCGTAGGCGCCGACCGCGCGAGCCACGTGGCCCGTCGGCACCGACTGCGCGAGCCTTGTGGCCCGCGGAGTGCGCCGACCGCGCGAGCCACGTGGCCTGTAGGCGGCGACCGCACGAGCCACGTGGCCCATGCAGCGCGCCACCGCACGGATGCACCGGGGAATCCCTTAGTGTGGCCCGCGAGATGCACATTGAGCCGCGTCTCGCCCCGATCTTGGGTGAGTGATTTAGTATACGCACAAGCGCGCGTCCGTCAAGGTGGTTTGCGTCGCTTACGAACGTGCCAAGTCGTTCCTGTTCGCACGTCACGGGCGGCGTAGGGTGTGGCGGTGCGGAAGCACGGAGAATCCATGTTCAAATAATGAGTATTCGGTGAGAATTGTCTTGACGAGATCTTCGTGCCCGTGAGTGGCGCGCTGACGCCTCCGGACGTGAGGCAACCAGGTTTTTCCCGAATTTCTCTCGAAACTGCGACAGGCGGCCCACCAGAGCCTGCAATCGGCAAGCGTGACGTTCAGCGGCGTCTCGTCCCGACGAGTGCCCGAAAAGTTCATGGTACAAGTGAGTATGTCTGCGACCCATCCACCCGA
>JAICQQ010000335.1 GCA_025937785.1 Polyangiaceae bacterium | reverse complement strand
GGCCTGGAAACCCTCAACCTACAGCGGCCGAGCCAACATGGCGGTGCCGGCGCCCACAGCCTGAACCGAAGAGCCGGATGTGTGGCCCACAAGTCCGGTTCTGTGAGAGGGGTCCCGGGAAACCGGGGCCTCTACTCGGCGGGCAAGCGCGCGCAGCGAAGCGAGCACGCATTGGGGGTGGGCAGCAACACACGTCCTCACCAAGTGCGACCTGCACCGAGCACGTTAAGCGCGACGCGGTATCGACCGTAGGTTTGGTTCTACGGATGAGTAACTCGAAGACCCAGTTGGGTCGCGATGCAGCCAAGGGGACCGTCATGCGTACTCCGACCACCTCTCTCGTCATCGGCACCATTCTGACCAGCCTGGCGCTGTTCCAGGCCTGCGGCGGTTCGGCTAAAGGCGGCTCTTCGGACGGCGGGACCGGCGGAACCGGAACCGGCGGAACGGCAGCGGGCGCGAGCAATGCGGGCGGCGCGAGCGCAGGCGGCACGAGCGCAGGCGGTAGTGCCGCGAGCGGCACCGACAGCGGCGGCACGAGTGCGGGCGGCAGCGCGGGCGGTACTACGGCGGGCTCGACGGGCACGGGCACGGGCGCTGGTGCTGGTGCCAACGGGACAGGCGCTTCCGGGGGGGTAGCCGGCAACGGCGGCGTGAGCAGCGTCACGGGTGGCAACGGCGGGACGGCCGGGGCTGCGGGGGACGGCCCGATCGGCCCGGTGTGCGGCGGCTACGGCGACGAGTGTGGGGCACCCGGGGACTGCTGCTCGGGTGTCTGTGACGCGAACGATACCTGCGGCAGAAGCGTCATCGCTTGCAACGAAGCGGGCGCCGACTGCGCGGAAAACACCGATTGCTGTTCCTTCAACTGCGATGACGGCGTCTGCAGCGATGACGTGTGCCTCGATGACGGCGACGAGTGCGGCGACGGCGACACCTGTTGCAGCGGCAGCTGCGAGGGCGGCAGCTGCGGCGATATCAACGGCGGGGCGGAATGCAAGTCGTCGGGCAATTCCTGCGAGAACGACTCGGAGTGTTGCTCGGCGCTCTGCGACGACGGGCACTGTTCTCGGAAGGTCTCTTACTGTGTGCAGTTGAACGACATCTGCAGCGCCAACGCCGACTGCTGCAGCGGCAACTGCATCCTGGGCGACGGCGCCGCGGTGGGCTACTGCGGATCCATCGAGGTCGGACCCGAACGTTGCAAGGACGGCCAGGCGGGTATGGTGTGCGGCACGGACTGCTCACAATGCTGCAGCCGCGCTTGCGGACCGGGCCCCGCGGGCGTGTTCATTTGCCAGCCGCCGAGCGGCTGCCGCCCCGCAGGCGAGCTTTGCGTGCGCGACACCGATTGCTGCGGAGGCGACCCGCAGGCGGGCCTGCCGGGCTCGAGTGAGTCCGATGCCTTCTGCGAGCGTGAGAGTGCTGACGACGCTTTCGGACGCTGCAAGTCGCAGCGCTGCACGCCGCAAGGCGACGTGTGCCAGCTGAACGGCGGTCTGTGCAGCGAGTCGAGCCAGCTGCCCTCGAACTGCTGCCCCACCAACGCGAAGCCGTCGAACCCGAACTGGAAGAAGGGCGAGTGCGAGTACGACCCACTGGGGATCCCGCGCTGCAACGGCCTCTCGGACGACTACTGTGTGCCCGAAGGCGAATCGTGCTCACAGTCCGGCGATTGCTGCGACGACCGTCCGTGTGTACCCGATCCCGAGGACAATAACCGGCTGAAGTGCGGCACCAAGACCTGCAACGAAGACGGTGACACCTGCACCACCAACGCGGACTGCTGCATCGGCAGCCTCTGCACCATCGCCGCCGGCGAGATCCACGGTTCGTGCACCCCGCCGCCCACCGGCTCCGGGGGTACGGGTGGCACGGGTGGCACTGGCGGCACCGATGGCACCGGCACCGGCGGCACCGGCACCGGCGGCTCGAACACTGGAGGGTCCGGCACCGGCGGTTCTGGCACCGGAGGCTCTGGCGCCGGAAGTTCCGGCACCGGCGGCGCTTCGACCGACAGCGGCAGCGGCGGTACTGGCGGCACGCCGTGCTCGCAGTACGCTCAGGGTTGCAGCGAAACCAGCGACTGCTGCGACGCGGCACTCGGGGTGGAGTGCCTGACCGGTCGCTGTTTGATTCGGCTCTAGCCGTCAGGGCAGGCCCTACGGCTCATTGAATGCGCTGCACCAACGGCGGCGGTGACAAGCGCTGGGCACGGTAAGAGCCGACGTCGATAGGCGAGATGATTTCCCAGACCACCTCGCCAGCGCGGGTGACCTCGAAGATGCGGTTGGCCACTTCGCCGTTCTTCACGGATGCAGTCACCAGCACGTTGCCGTTCTCCAACCGGTTGGCGTCGCCCCAGTAAGGCGAGTACCAAGTGTCGGTGTACCAGGAGTCGACGGGAAAGCTGCCCGGGAACTCCCAGACGAGGGTAGCCGTGTGCGTCGTTTCGTCGATGGCGTATTCGAGCACCCGCGAGTGGAAGTTGCCGCTGTTGTCCAGCGCACCCGTGTAGCCACCGTTGTCGTAGAACAGGATCGTGCCGTCAGCGCCAATCTCCGGGTCGTGCGCGTCCGAGAACTGGGACGCTGCAGGTGAATAGGTAAAGTCCCCCGGCACGTCACCGGCGTAAGTCCCGCCCATGTGCCAGAGGATCTCGCCGCTCGAGCGGCTCAGCTTGTAGAGGCCCAGAAAGCGACAGTTCAGATAGACGATGTCGGCTTCCAGATCGACCGTGACGGAGTTACCGTGACACCAGTCGCCGCTCGCGCCGCCCGGCGGGGTGGTGTGTTCGAGTAGGTTCCAGCTCCAACTGAGCTGGTTGTTCTGGTCGTACTCCTCGACACTCGCCCCCTTGAGCTGCCCGGAGGACGTGTCCCGGATCACCACGAAGTTGCCGTTGGTGAGCTTGCCCGCGTGATGGCTCATCGCGACACCACCCGCGTTCGTCGGCCCTTCCCAAAGAATGTTGCCGGCGAGATCGATCTCACGAGGAGCCTCACCGACGCCGGGGCCCACGACGATGGTGTTCTCGGGCGTCAGCTGCACCGAGATGTCTCCGCGACTGTCGTTGGTATCGCCGTGGATGGCGTACCAAACCGGCACTCCGAGCTCGTCGTACATCACGATCACCGGTGGCGAGATAGAACCGAACGACCCGCTGCCGGTGCCCACCATGTGATTGGTGAGCGTCCAACCCGATTGCGAGGCACTGGGCTCGTTCACGCTCAACGTGGGCAAAGGGATCTCCGACGGCAACGACCCGGTGCTGAACGATCCTTCGGCACTGCCCGAGCCCTGCGCGTTGGTGGAGAGCGCCTTCACGACGTAGTCGCTGTCGGCGTACATGCCGATCACGAGCACGCGGTGATCGGTGACCAATGCCTCGGACACGATGCGAAATTCGACCTCACCGATGCCGAACTGCACCTCCGAGTTGCCAGGTTCGTCCGTCGTCCAGCTCACGTAGGCGCTGATGGTACTGTTCGGGTTGGGCTCGATGGTCAGGTTGGACATGACGGGTGCACCCGACACCGGCACGTCGCCCGTGCTCGAGCTGGAGCCGCCGCCGACGGAGTTGCCCCCCGTCGTGGGGCTGCTGGTGGTGGTTCCACCGCCGGTAGTTGCTGCCGTTTGAGCTGCACCCGTCGATCCAGGCCCTCCGCTGCTCAACGAACTCGTGGTGCCACCGCCAACGCTGCCCGCGCTGACGCCCGTGGTCGTCGCAGCAGAGGCAGCCTGTGTTTGCGAGGGTGCGTCGCCTTCACTGGCGCAACCCTGCGCGCACACCACGACGACTGCGCACCACCAGGTTCTGGTAGTTCCCATGACCGCGACCATAGGTGGGCACCAGAACGATTTCCTCTCATGGAACGCTCCAATAAAATTTCAACACGAAGCATGACCCCTGCGAAGATCGCGTTGTCGGTGTCGCAGTGGTCACGATTTTCTCGACGCAAGGACAGAATGTGCTCAGCGTTCGATGAGAGCTCGCTTGCTACGGGCACGCTGCAGTGCGAGATTCACCGCATGAGCTGGGTTCGGCACAGTCCCGTCGTGTGCCTGCTCGCGGGCGCTTGCGTTCTCGTCGGCGCGTGTAGCGCAAGTGGAGGCCCCTCGGACGAGCAGGCCACTGAAACGACAAGTCCGAGCGGTCACGGGCAAGTCTCGAGCAACTCCGCCTCGGATGGCGCGTCGACAGGCGGCGCCAGTTCCGCCGCAGCCACGACTAGCGACAGCGCGACTACCCGCTCGAGCGGAGACAGCACAGCGACGAGCACGGCGAGCGGCGACCTCGAGAGCACGTCCACCGCAGGCTCTTCGACGAGCACGGCGGCCGGTGGCGCGTCGAGCACGTCGACCGCAGCCACGACCTCCAGCGAAACCGGGGGTGGCTCCGGAGGATCCGGCGGAAGCTCCAGCGTGACCGACGGCAACCCGGTTCAGGAGGAGCGAGCCGCCGTTCCCATCGCCCGAGGTGAGCACGGCGTCGGCGCCCTCGACGGCGAGGTCTACGTGCTGGGCGGCTTCACGCCCACGGTCACCTCGAGCGTGCAGGTGTACTCACCCGAACAAGACAGCTGGCGCGACGCCGCCGACTTCCCCGTCGTGTTCCATCACCCCAACGTCGCCTCCGTAGGCGGCCTGCTCTACGTGCTCGGGTTCCACGCCGGCAGCGGTCAGCGCGTGGCCGACGGCAGCGCCTACGCCTATGACCCGCAAACCGATAGTTGGACCGAGCGCGCACGATTGCCGCTCGGAACCGAGCGAGGTGCCTCCTGCGTCACGACCTTCGAGGACAAGATCTACGTCTTCGGCGGCACGAACGACATCGCCCTGCCTGACGCCTCTGTCTACGATCCTGCGGAGGACAGCTGGGAGGCGCTGCCGTTCTTGCCAATGCCCCGCCACCACTGCATCGCAGCCGTCGTGAACGACCGCATCTACATCGTCTCGGGTCGAGATGTGATCATCGAGGAGGTTCAGACCGAATCCTTCGTTTTCGACCCGAGCACCCAGAGCTACGAAGAGGTCGCTCCGATCCTCACCCCGCGCGGTGGCGCGGCCGGCGGGGAGCTGCACGGTCGCATCTATGTCTTTGGTGGCGAGGGCAACGTCGACGACGAGAACGGCATCTTTCACGAGGCCGAGGAGTACGATCCGAGCAGCGACAGCTGGACCTCGCTCCCCGACATGGTGGTGCCCCGTCACGGGCTTGGCGCAGCCGTGATCGGCGATCGCATGTACCTCCCCGGCGGCTCCACGCGTCAAGGGATCCAAGCCCAAGCCACCCACACGGTGTTCTACTTCGAGACGCCGTGATCGCCCCTCCGGGGGATCTGTCCAGTTTCGTTGACAAGCACTTCGCAGCGACCGACCACAGTCGCAGCTGCCCAAGCCCTTCGCGCTCGCGCGTTTCTGAGAGCCACGAAGTTTTCACTCGTCGGGCACTGTTTTCGTCGCGGTGATCGCTTCGGGCTTCTCAACCCGCGATCACTTTGTTAAGCGCTGAAACGCGCGGGCGGATCGTGGAGTGCGGCCGTCCGCGAGTGTCGAAATCCGCCACTCGTTGCAAGGAAACTTTTCTCGCAACCGGGCGCAGATCCGATCCGATGTGGCGATCGATGCCGCGACTTTGGGTAAAAACCATGACGAATACACGTTTCCTATGGGCTTGGCTCGCTGGTCTGCTCGTCCTTGCGATCGGATGCAGCGGCGACTCGACGCTGAGCGACAGTGAGCCGCTCGGCCAGGTCAGCCAAGCTCTGAGCTCGGAACAAGAGCGCGTGCTCCAGTTCGAGGCCCCTGCCGACTGGACCACGAGCGCGGGGACGTTGTCCGCGGCGAGCGTCGTCGCACAGGGGTCGGGGGCGCTCGCCGTCAATCGCCCTCAAGCCTGGACCGAGGTGTGTTCTAAACCGCTCTCGTCGCTCGGCGCAGTGGGGAGCGCCCTCACCCTGAAACTTTGGCAACAAGCCACGCCTTCGTTCGGCACCATCCAGCTCTTCGTGCGCATCCCCTCGCTGGGCCACCACGACACGCCGATTCAACCGCCGATCACGCTGCACAACCGGGCTCCGAACGTCTTCCACACCCTGACGTTCCCACTCGGCACAACCTCCGGCGCCCTCAGCGGCACGTACAGTGACCTGAAGCTATGCTTCGTCATCAACGCCAGCGCTGGGCTCTACGTGCTCGACGACGCGCGGTTCTCGGGCCTCACCACCGCGGCGAGCAGCACGGCCACCACCGCGACCAGCAGCGGCGGCAGCGCGGGCACCAGCGGCAGCGGCGGCACCAGCGGCAGCGCAGGCACTAGCGGCAGCGGCGGCACCAGCGGCAGCGCAGGCACTAGCGGCAGCGGCGGCACCAGCGGCGGTGGCGGCACCAGCGACACCACCAGCGACACCAGTTCCACGACCGGCTCGGGCGCCAGCGGCGGCAGCGCAGGCACGGGGGGCACGGCCGGCACGGGGGGCAGCGGTGGACTCTCTCAGTGCACCCCTGAGACCAGCACCTGGGAGCGGCTCGTCCTCAGATTCCCGCGCGGCGTCTCCATCCATGATGTCCCGCTGAGCGCGCAGGACGGCACGCTCGACCTGCACGATGGCGTCGCCGTTCGCACCGGCGATGGCAGTGGCTTCGCCGCCGTCAGCGCCCTGGGCGACGCTGGCGAGCTCACCGAGCTCGGCTCGACCACCGAAACGGGCCCCGTGTACAGTGAGCCCCCCGTCTACCTGCGCTCGAACGCCCTCGTGCACGGCTTCGTCAAGTCGGGCGGTGTCGTGAGCCAGCAAACGGGCGCTCACGTCGAACGAGCGATCCTCGAAGACTTCGACCACCAACCCCACGAGGTCGTCGAAATCCCCTACCGATTCCCCGACACCCCGAACCCCACGCCGGGCGTCATCAGCGGCGGCGCCAGCGTCACCCTGGCGCCGGGCGGCTACGGCCACGTCAGCGTGCAGGCAGCGAGCAAGCTCAAGCTCGGCGCCGGCACCTACACGTTCGAGAGCCTGAACCTAGAACCCGGCACCACCCTCGACATCGACAACGCTGGCGGCGGCGTCAGCGTCTTCGTCCGCGGCGCCTTCAAGCTCAAGGTGCCGCCCGTCTACACCGCCCCGAACAAGTACAACGTGCTGTTCGCCGTCACCGGCGCTGGCCCGGTCGAGCTCGAGCAGAACCTCCGCGGCACGCTGATTGCCCCGAACGCCCACGTCACCTTGCCTACGGCCACCATCTCCCTC
>JAICQQ010000007.1 GCA_025937785.1 Polyangiaceae bacterium | reverse complement strand
CCTCGGAGCTCATGACCCACGTTGGGTCGCGGTTCCCGGGCGCCCAAGTCCACGTTGGGTCGCACGACCTTACGCCACCCACGTTGGGTCGACCGACGGTGGGTCGCACGGCCGCGGAGCTCATGACCCAAGTTGGGTCGCGGATCCCAGCGCCCAAGTCTGGGTCGGCACTAGGTTGACCCACGTTTGGTCGCACGGCCTCACGCCACGACCCACGTTCGGTCGACCCACCTTCGGTCACACGGCCTAGGAGCTCATGACCCCACGTTGGGTCGACCCACGTTGGGTCGCACGACCTCACGCCATGACCCACGTTGGGTCGCAGGATCCCGGCGCCCAAGTCCACATAGGTTCCGCGGCCTGGCGCCGCGACCCACTTGGGTCGCAGCATGCGCGAAGCACGTTGGGGTCAAAACCGCGGGCACTACCGACGTTGGGTCGCGCGGGTCGCGCTGGTGCTCGGTTTCCGGGCGTAGACCGCCGCCGGACGGCGGTGGCTCGGCCTCGTCGCAGGCCGCGCGGCTCGTGGTGGCCCGCAGACCCATGCAGGCCGCGCAGTGGCCGCCAACCAATGCAGGCCGCGCGGCTCGTGGTGGCCCGCAGACCCATGCAGGCCGCGCAGTGGCCGCCAACCAATGCAGGCTGCGCAGCTCATGGGTCGAGGCCAATCAGCAGGCAGCGCCGGCCGCACCGGGCTCAGGGGCGGGCGCGCCAAGCCGGGCGGGCCCTCCGGGCGATGCTAGGCGCCGACCACGCTGGCTCGGGGGGGTTCGGCTACGGGAAGCGCCAGGGCTCGCGGAGCCGAGGCTTGGGCAAGTTTGGCCAGTCGTGGTCTAGCAGCGCGGCGGGCG
The DNA here is from genome assembly GCA_025937785.1 of Polyangiaceae bacterium. Taxonomy (GTDB): domain Bacteria; phylum Myxococcota_A; class Polyangia; order Polyangiales; family Polyangiaceae; genus JAICQQ01. The sequence goes on along the minus strand of JAICQQ010000007.1, from coordinate 89,373 downwards.
AACTGTGGCGAGGGCATGCACCCGGTGGTACTTCTCGGAGCGCCGGATCGAGAATCTCCAGCCGTGAGTCAGAAGCGTAAAGCGCGCCGGGCGCGCACGGCGACCGCGAACAAGGGGCGCTCGACAGGCAGCCGCGAGGATGCCGCAGCGCGCGTGCACCTGAAGGTGTTTCGCGATCCAGCGAGCGGGCGCGAAGGGGTAACACTGGCGAAGCCAATTTTTCAGGAAGCCTGGCAAAACGAGATCGCGACGGCGGCTGCCAACACAGCGCACGGCGTCTTGCAGGGGACAGCCACGCTGCAGCGCACGGTGAAGCTCGCTCGGAGCGCGATGGCGGCGACGTCACGCCTGGCCGACGGCTTGCTGGCCCGCGCACCGGCGGGCGCCGTGGCATGCAAGGACGGCTGCGACCACTGCTGTTACCAATCGGTCGGTGTCACGCCGCCCGAAGCGTTCGCCATCGCCGATCACCTGCGGCAGACCCTGTCGGAAGGCGAGTTCGCTAACGTCGCCTCGCACATCGCGAGCTGTCACCAGCGAACGCATGGCTTGACCGCCGAAGAGCGATTTTCGCCGGAGTACCCGTGTCCCTTTCTACATGCTGGGAGTTGCTCGATCTACGAGGTACGGCCGCTGTCGTGCCGGGGCATGAATTCACTCGACGCCGGCGAATGTCGGGCGCGGCTGAGGGAGCCCGACAAACGCGCCGCCTTCGTGGAAAGCGGAGCAGGCGGCCATTCGTTCATGGAGCCGATTCGAGGCTTCCACGCGGTCAGCGCCGGGGTTCAGCTCGCCCTCGCGGAGCTATATGGGCTCGACATGCGCCCGCTCGAGCTCACGGCCGCGATGCAGCTGCTCTTGAATGAGCCCGGGGCGCTCGTGGGCGAGTGGCTGGGAGGCAAGCGTTCGCTCGAAGCCGCCCGCGGCGGCGACAGCAGCGACAGCCCGGACATTCGGGAACTGACGGGAACCCTCGGCGCCGGCAAGCACGCGAGCAGCTGAGCGCCGATGTCGGCGCGGTGGACGCCGATCTAGCATCGAGGCCCGTGACCGTGCCGGGATCGGTGGGCCTGCGCTCGCGTTGTTGCTGGCGAAAGCTCGCATGGCCGCCTGCATCGATGATTCTACAGAAAAGCAAGCGTCTGACGCGCGGGCGTTTCTGGATTTGAACGGGACACGAGCCGTGCGACGCTTCGCGGTCACCCCGCCTCCCATGCCAGCACGCCTTCTTCACCCACTCGCGCCACGACCCGCACAATGGTTTCTGCACAGTCCGGCGCCGCTATCGAACTTCCGCAGCCGAGGTAGGCAGCTCACTTGCTTTGCCTGGGCGCTGATGACGCTCGCGTGTAGCGATTCGGGCGGCAGTACTCGAGCCATGACGACGGCTAGCGCTGGCGGGGCGGGTGGGAGTGGTGCCGCTGCCGCCGCTGGCGGCAGCAGAGGCACCGGCGATGTCCACGGCAACGGCGGGATTGGCGGCGTTGCCTCGAGCCACGGCGGCGGGAGCGGGAGCGGGGGCGATTCTAGCACCCACTCTGGCGGCACCCACTCTGGCGGCACCCACTCTGGCGGCACCCACTCTGGCGGCACCCACTCTGGCGGCACCCACTCTGGCGGCACCCACTCTGGCGGCACCCACTCTGGTGGCAGCGACGGCACTGCGTCCACGACAGCCGCGGGGGCTGGGGGTGTAGCTGGAGTCGCCGGCAGCACCACGGATGGGGCTGCCGGTGCTGCAGGGGCTTCGCCCGACTGTGTTCCTTTCGTGATGCCTGACGATTGCGTCGCTGCTGAAGATGGTCCTCTGCCCGCGGAGCTCCGCTGCACGGGGCTTTATGCGGACTGGGAGTCGCGCACGCTGCGCTGTGACGTTCGTGCCTACGCTCCCGCCTACGAGCTGTGGTCCGATGGCGCGAGCAAGCAGCGCTTCGTCCACTTGCCCCCGGGCAGCCGCATCGACGTAACGAACCCCGAGAGCTTCTTGTACCCCGTGGGTACGCAGTTCTGGAAGGAGTTCTGGCTGCCGGGAGACGCGCCTGAAGTGGTGGGCGAAACCCGCCTACTGCGCAAGACGGCGTCGGGTTGGTTGTATACCACCTATGTTTGGTCCGAAGACGGGTCGACTGCGGTGCAAACGAACACCGGCGTGCTCGATCTGCACGGTACGGGGCATACGGTGCCCACTCGGGAACAATGCCGCGGGTGTCACGCAGGGCGCGGCGATTTCATCCTGGGCTGGGATTTCCTGATGTTGGGCTCCGGTGCGAGCGGAGTCACACTCGAAACGCTGGTCGCCGAAGAGCGCATCGACGTGTCCGAGGACGCCCCCTTCCCGACGGCGATCGACTGGCTGGAGCTCGAGATCCCCGGTGATGCTGTCGAACGCGCGGGGCTCGGCTACCTGCACGCCAATTGTGGCGTGAGCTGTCACAATCGCGACTACCAGGCGGGCGCATCGATCACCGGCTTCTACCTGCGCCTGGACGCGGCGACGCTCGAGAGCGTCCAGACGACTGACGCTGTCGTCACGGGTGTGAACGTCACGCCTGGGCCCGAAGCAGAGCTCCCCCCCGGAGCGCCAGGTTCGTACTACGAGTTCCGACCTCGCGACCCGGCTCGTAGCCTTGCCGTAGCCCGCATGAACGTGCGCACCGAAGCAGCCATGCCGTTGCTGGGCACGAACGTCGTCGATCGGGACGGGGTCGACGCCGTATCCGCGTGGATCGACAGCATGACCGTCGAACGCGGTTATCCCGCTGCCGCGCCGTAAGGCGAAGCTTCGTAGGCGAAGCGGCATGATGGCTGCCGAGAGCCGCGTCAGCGCTCCGGACTCGGCACGATTTTGCGCAGCGAACGGTGGTTCACCACCATGTACAGCTCGTGGTCGTTGCCCTCGACGATGGCGTAGAGGCGGTCGAACTCGCTGTCGGAGGGATCCGTCGGGATGAAGCAGGCCTCGCGCGGGTAGTTCGGATCGCACGCTTTGCGCAGGATCGTGAGCGGCGAACGATCTTCCGCGGCAGGACCACAGTTAAAGATGGCGTTCATGCGCGCGCCGTCGAAGTCGCCAAAAACCTCCGCCCCGTAAAGTTCGGGGATGGCTGCGCCGCGGTACACCGGCCCACCAATCGCGGAGCGATAATCCGAGTAGGGCCCCGTCGCCGAACGCCGCCGATCGGCGACGAAGAATGGCTCGGTGTGCGTCGAACCATCGAGCTGTTCGCGGTTCGCGCAGGTGTTCACCAAGCCCTCGAACGCGGCCCAGCCGAAGTTCAAACCTCGCGCTTCGGCGGGCGCATAGCTGACTTCTTCGTAGGAACTCTGGCCCACGTCACCGATGTACAGATCGCCGGTCAGGCTGTCGATGTTGAACCGAAACGGGTTGCGCAAGCCGTAATGAAGCACGCGCGGATCGGCCCCCGCGACACCGATGAATGGGTTGTCTGCCGCAGCATAGGGAGGATCCGCGTTGGGGTCGAGGCGCAGCATCTTGCCGAACGGGGACGCGAGCGTCTGAGGCGCATCCGGCTGCGCTGCGTTGCAGGTCGCCGTACCGCCATCGCCGGTCGCCACGTAGAGCATGCCGTCCAGTCCGAAGCGGAGCGTGCTGGTGTTGTGCATGACGGTGAAGGTCACCCCAGGCCCTTCCTTTGCGGAAGGCAACGTCAGCAAGGTCTTCGTGGGCGCGGGATCAGCGAGGTCGGGGTCGACGCTCGATCGCTGGTATTCCCGGACCAGATCGGTGTCTTGATCCAGCACACCGTCGGCGCTGGGGATGATCGCGACGTAGAACTTGCCGCTCTCTTCGTAGTCGGGCGCAAACTCGAGACCAACCAGACCCCGATCGTCGTAAGTCACAGCCACGTTGAACGGGTAGGCCCCAATGAAGATTTCATCGACCAGATCGAGGAATGGATCCTCCAACAGCTGACCATCGCGGTAGATGTAAATGAGCCCGATCTGGTCGACCAGGTACCAGTCGTCGGATCCGGGCGGTTGACGTGCATCGATCAAACGCTCGAAGCGCTCATCTTCGACGATGAGCTCGAGACCGAGGCCATCGATCGCGGGCGCCTCCTCAGGACTGCACTCGGTGACCGTTCCGCCGCCCGTTCCGCCGCTGCCGCCGCTGGTGCTGTCCGTTCCGCCGCTGCCGCCACCTGTGGTGTCTGCTCCCGTTCCACCACCCCCGCTGCCGTCACTGCCATCCGTGCCGTCACTGCCACCCGTGCCGTCACTGCCACCCGTGCCGTCACCGCCAATGCCATCGCTACCGGTGCCTGTTCCGCCTGCGCCGTCGCCGCCCGTACCGACGCCTCCCGTCTCCACGCCGCCAGTGCCGCCAGCACTGGTCGTCGGCGATCCGCCCTGTCCGCTACCTCCCGCGTCAGCGCCAGTGCCCCCACCGGCATTGCCCCCACCGGCATTGCTACCACCGGCATTGCTACCACCGGCATTGCTACCACCGGCACCGCTACCAGCAGCGTTGCCGGCTCCGCCGACGCTCTGCGAACTGCTACCGCCATCGCCCGTGTTTCCCCCCGAGGTCGCACTGCCGCCGTTCGCACTGCCACCGTTCGCACCCGCACCCTCCGTCGTCGAACCGCCGGCACCGCCGCTGGCGGTGAGGGAACCGTCGTCGCTTGCATCGCCGAGCGCGCCGTGGTCGTCCTCGCCGTTCCCACAGGCCGAGAGCACCGACAGACCCATCAGCAGGCACGAAGATGCAACGAATCGCATAGTGGGACACTGTAGGAGACTTCCCGCGAGCCGTCTACATCGCCGTCGCGCCGCCGTCGCCAGCGCCGGAGCGGCGGGCAGTGACGGTTCGTGGGCAGATCGTGGGGCGTTCGCGACGCGTGCGCAGTTTCCCAGGGTTGGCTCGTATCCGGCCACGGGCCGCAGCCTACGGGAACGTCAAGTCGAGCACGAAACGCTCCCAGTGCTTTTGAAAAGCCGCCATGTCCCGTTCCTCGAGCACGCGCTCGAGCGAACGGTAGCCGGAAGCATCCTCGGCGACGTGCCTCGTGAACTCTCGATAATACGGAGCCAGCAGGCCGCGTTCTTGCAAGTAGTACAGCAGGTAGCGCGCCTGAGCGTAGTTGGTGCCCGGATCGAGTTCGTAGAATTCGTGCGTGGTCGTGCTCGTGAGCGCACGGAACGACGGCAGCCCTCGCGCGCGGATCGCTTGCTGTAGACCGGCGAGTCGCCAGTTGGTCAAACCGACGATCCGGCCGTCACGCTCGGCAGACTGCTCGTAGAGTGAGCCCAGTCCCTCGTTGAACCACGCAGGACAATCTGGAAAATTGGCTTCGATGTACGGATGCACGATCTCGTGCACCAGCGTGCCTCCACCGGTGGAGATGTTCATCACGAGCGCCCGAGCATCTCTGGAGTAGTAGCCGAAGGGCGTTCCGGGTTGGCTCCCGAACAGTGAGGTGGCGTGGTGCTCGTAGCTACCAGCATCCTTGAACAGCCAGATCTCCAGCACGTCCCTGGGGTCCTCGGCGAAGTATTCTTGCTTCAGGCGTCGAACCGCCCAGCTCACGGTATTCTCTGCCCAAGCACGCACCTCGCTCGGCGCGCCATCACCAATGACGACGAACGGCGGCGCTATCGCCACCGAAAAGTCAGGGGCGACGCGGCCGCGTCGTCTGAGGTCGTGCAGGTGGCGGGTGAAGCGCGCGTGCGAAGTATCCGGCGCTTCGGCGCTGAGCCGGGTGCTGCTGGAGGCCGGCGGGATCGCTGCCGGCACAGCCCATCGCGGTGGTTCGTCGCCAGCAGCCTCGACGGGCGGCGTGGTCCGCTGGCAGCCGAGTGTGAGAATCAGCGCACCGAACCCGCACCAAGCTCTGCCCATGGGCGTTGGACACGGGCGCGCCCCTGTCGTTGGGTACCACTGATCCGTTCAGCGTACCGTCGACCGACTCATTCGGGCGCTCCGCACATGGCCCACAGGAACAGCTCGTCGATCTGATCTGGAGTCAACGTCAGCCCCGAGCCAGACGGCGGCATGTTGCCCCAATAAACCTCGGTCGCCATCCGTTCGGCATGGGCGTGTGCTATGTCGTAGTCGTCGAAGTTTAGGTTCGACGGGGCATTGCGCCGCGAGGCGCCGCTCAAGGACGAGTCGTGACACTCGGTGCATACCTGAGAAATGGCGTCCACCTGGTCGAACCTGGGCACCTCGTCCGGGGCGGACGGGCACTCGACTTCGGGGGGGCCACCTTCGATCGTGCCGGAGTCGTCGCCGCAAGCGCACGCGATGGCGCAAGCCAGCACCGCCAAGCCATTCGACCAACTGCGACCCTGCAGACGCGGATGCGTGAGTCCGGGATTCAGGCTTCCGGGATTCAGGCTTCCGGGATTCAGGCTTCCAGGATCCAGGCTTCCAGGATTCAGGCTTCCAGAATTCAGGCTTCCAGGATTCAGGCTTCCGGGATGCGCGAGTCCTGGATTCGGACTTCCTGGATGCGAGCTTCCTAAATGCCGGCGTCCAGGATGCGGACTTCTGCCCTGCGAACTACTGCGGTGCGAACTCATGACCACTGGTGCATCGCACCGTAGGCGCGCCGAACAGCCCGGTCAAGGGCTGCTCTGCGCGCGAGGGCGGGTCGCCGCGATGCGCGTCCCGCCACGAGCTGGCGTGCGACTTCTCGAGCCACCCTGAGGGCGTTGGGCATGATCGTCAGCGCCGGATTCACGGCCCCGCTGGAGACGAAGAAGCGCGAGTCCGCTACGTACTGGTTGTCCAGATCGTGAGTTCGGCAACAGCCTGTACGGAGCGGAGATGACCTTAGCTGACCGGTTCGTGAGGACGCTCGAACTCACCGCTTGGGTGGTGGAAGGGACGGCGGCACCGCAACCTTGCTCGGGCCGCATCCCAACACGTTGCGCAGCCGCATGAAGAAACTCGGGATCGCTCGCAATGCCAGTGCTCGGGGTGCAGTGCTCGGGTGCAGTGCTCGGGTGCAGTGCTCGGGGTGCAGTGCTCGGGATGCGACGCGTTAGCCAGCGCCCGGTTGCGCGATTCCGCTGAAACAGCCCGCCCTCATCCACTGGGAAAACGCCTGCTGGATTTCGTCCGCCCCGGCATGGGCGCCATCACCCGCGGAGCCCGAGCCCACGCTGGCGAGCGTCAGCGCCAGCGGTTCTCCCGACACCGCCCGGGCAAACAACCTGCCGAGGTGGGTGGGCAGGTCGATGCGCCAGACGTCGACGCCGCTCCGGCAGACGGCGACCCAGCTGGACCGGGGGCTCGGCGGCTCCGTGGCCCGACCGTCCCTGAATGCCTGAAGGTACTCGTTCACCGGGTATGCCGTCGCGAGCAACGTCAAGGTGGGGCTCGGCACGAGCGCGGCGGTCTCCCAGTCCGCGAGCGAAAGCTCCGTCAGTTGCTCTGGCGTCAACTGCCGAGCGTCGCTCCCGTGGACGGCTTTCACGAGCGCCCACTCCAGCTGCGCCAACTCGCAAGCCAATGGGGCGTGGCGAGAAGCAAACGCGGAGCAGTACTCGGCGAAACGAGCGCCATAGTCATTCAAGCTGATGCCAGGCGGAACGTCGCGGATGTAGCCGTGACAGAGGCTCCGAAACGCATCCTCGCCGAGCAGTGCCTGGACCGCAGGGTAGTCGTCCACCAGGCACTCGACCAATCGCGCTAGGTAGCCGTCGCGGTAGATGGCCACACGGCGCAGCGCCGAGAGTCCGTTCTCTGCGACGAGTGCGGCAACACGGGCCCCCAGCCCGAGAGCCTCGGCGCTATCGGCAGCAATTGCGTCGAATAGCGAGCGCTGAACCTCGCAGAGCCCGAGGGGTGGACGACCGAGCGCTTCGTTCACGTCATGGCTCCCCATCGCTCTTGTCCGAAGACGCGACGTGGAGCGTTGCCGCGAGCAGCATCGATGAAGCGGCGGGCCTTCAGCACGTCGCGATGGACCACGTCGAAGCTGGGGATGTCGCTGTCCCACTCGAGGAGCACCGACGCCTCTGCGCCAAGCCGGAACGCGTCACCCAACAGCCTCCAGACTGGATCCGGCACCGGACCGACGTGGGTGTCCGCCAGGTAGCCGTCCTCCCGCGTGTGACCCGCGACATGAAATTGCACCACGCGCTCGAGCGGGATTTGCCGCAAGCAGGCATGGGCATCGAAGCCGTGGTTGGTGGCGTTCACGAAGAGGTTGTTCACGTCGAGAAGCAGAGCACAATCTGCCTCTTCGGCGAGGGCCGCGATGAAGTCTCCTTCTGCCATTTCGGGCGCTCCGGTGCCGAGCCGCAGGTAGGTAGAAGGGTTCTCGAGCAAGAGCGGGGCTTCGAGCACGTCTTGCACTCGACGCACCCGCGCCGCCATGTGCCTGACGCTGGCTTCCGTCAGCGGCATTGGGTAGAGGTCATGCCCGAAGCGTCCGTGCACGCCCGTCCACGCCATGTGGTCCGACACCCAGCGGGCGCCCGAGCGGTCCCTGAGGGCTTTCAGGTGCTGCAAGTAGGCTCGATCGAGCGGATCGGTCGAACCAAGGGATAGGCCGACCCCGTGGAGCACCACCGGGTAGTTTTCAGCGATCCGGTCGAGATAGAGCAGCGGGCGGCCCTCGGTATTCATGTAGTTGTCCGACAGCACCTCGAACCAAGCGACGTCCGGTCGCTCGCGCAAGATGTGCGAGTAGTGCGCGGTCCTGAGGCCCACGCCCAACCCGAGGTTCGGCAGCTCGAAGCGAGGATGTTTCATCGTGTCTCCGCCAGTGAGTGCGGCCCGGCGACGGGGCTCCGTCGCCAGGCCGAGACTCGTCAGCCCTTGCAGCCGCCCTGCCCCTTACAGGCGTTGTGGCCTTTGCACTCGTGCTTGTCGGTCTTGCAACCGCCCTGGCCCTTGCAGGCGTTCTGGCCCTTGCAGGCGTGTTTGCCGAGACTGATGCTGTCGTCCTTCTGGACGCCCTCGGTGGAGGAGGCGGCGGCGGGCAAAGCAGCACCCAATACCAGCCCAGAAACCGCGGCAATCAGGAGTGAGTTTTTCATGAGTGTATTTCCTTTTCTTTTGTTATCTTGGTTGATTGAACTTCGGAGTAGCCGAGCCCGAATCGGGCCGGTGCATCAAGTGCTACTGGTTCCGAACGCTGGTGCGCCGCCGCGCTCCGCGCCAGCGTCGGACCGCAGGACGAGGTGATCGAGCGAGAGCGGGCCACCACCCCGCACGGCGAGCCATACGAGCAGCGCGATGTACGTGAACTCCAGCGTGCCCACCAAGCCGGAGAGGCCGTCGATATCGGGCCAAAGCGCAGTGAGCAGCGCCACCACCATCGTTCCAATCAGCGGAAGCGCCGCGATTCGTGTCAGTAGCCCCAGGAGCAAGAGCGCGCCGCAACCGAACTCGATGCACGACACGAACGTCGCGTGAAAGGCCGGCGCCGGGATCGACAGCGAGCTGAAGAACTCGGCGACCCGCTCCAGGTTGTGGAGCTTGCCCCAGCCCGTGGTCAGAAACGCGTACCCCACGGTCAGACGCGCGAGCGTGGGAGGCAGGGCTTGAAGCTTGGTTTCGAGGTACAGGGCGCCGCGCTGAGCGCGTCGCAACGAATGCATGGCACGCATGGTCTCTCCTTCGCCGAAATCGGCGTCTTGCTCGGGGATCGCGCGAAGCCGACTTGTCGTCGCGCCGTCGATCCCGTCGTCGCAGCCCTGCGGCTGCTCACCTCGACATACGCATCACCCTGCGACCGGTTACGGCAGGGACGCGTTTTTTCGGCGGCAAACGTTCGGCCCGACAGAACCGCCAGCAGCATCCAGAGAAAGGGTGGCGCACTCGGCAGTCGCCTCCGCGAGCAGCCTGCGACCCTTCGTAGGCCTCCGAAGCATCGTGGAAGGCGCCCCGATATTTCGTGGCAGAGAGGGGAGAACCCCACCGATGCTATGCATATTTATTTATAATTTCCACATCTTGAAGAACTTGGCGGGTGCCGCAGGCCTGTTCTGCGGGCCAGCAGGAACCTGCACTGCCCCACATCGATCGCGCACACGTCGGCCTGGCCCACGGCGTCCGGTGCTGATGGCGAGCGCCCTGGGAGCCTTCATTGTGGTGCGCTGGGCCCGCGCCTGAGCTCCGGGGGCGGAACGCAACCTAACGCGATCGTCCGCGCCCTGCGGTCGTACGCGCTGGCTTCGGAGGCGCCGCCTTCGGCTGACGCTGGGTCAACCCGAGACGCTTGCCGATGGCGAGCGCGGCGCGGGCCGAGTGCAGCCGCCGGTGCAGCAAACCGTCGAGTGCGATACCGCGGAGCGCGGCCAGACCCAGGCGCACGTCGGCATCGGCCGGCGAACGACCAAGCTCGCGCGCCACGAGCCCGACGAACTGTTCCGTGTGGGCAGCCAAAAGCTCTCGCAGGGTCGGATCTCGTTCGGCTTCGATCAAGAGGCCCAAGAAGCTGCGCATAGCTCCGGGAGCGGTGATGGAGCGGTTCACCGCGAGCCACACCGCCTCTGCCCGCTGCTTGCCCTCAGCGATCTGCCCCAGGTCCTGCGCCATGTGCTCCAGAAATCGATCCGCGAGCGCCATCAGCAGGTCGGCCCGCCGCGGGAAGTAATAGGTGAGGTGAGACTGCCGAATCCCGAGCAGTTTTGCCACCTCGGGCTGGGTCAGTCGCTTGGCCCCATGCTCCCGTAAAACTTCGATCGCCGCATCGACGATGCGCTGGCGTAGGCCGCTGGGCTCGCTCACCGGGCGGTTCTGGCACGTTTTCGGCTTCACCGCAGCCCCCGGCTTGACGCCTCGAATTTGGTAGGTATACCAACCAATATCCGAGGCACACCTTGCGAGGAGGCTTTCATGACAGCAACGACCGATTCTCCGTACTTGCCCGCCGCGGGCCACGACCTACTGCTGCCATTCTATGACATCGTGACGCGTGTCCTGGGCGTCGAGCGCACCCGCGCCGCGCTGCTCGATCAGGCCCAGCTGGCTGCGGCCGCGCGCGTGCTCGACGTGGGCTGCGGCACCGGCAGCCTGCTGATTGCGCTGAAGCGAGCTTACCCCGGGCTGGAAGCCATGGGTGCTGATCCGGATGCAAAGGCACTGGCGCGCGCGCGGCGCAAGGCCGGCCGCGCTGGAGTCAGCGTCCACTTCGACCGCGCCTTCGGGTCGAGTCTCCCCTACCCCGAGCAGCACTTCGACCGGGTGCTGTCGTCGTTCATGTTCCACCATGTCCCGCCCGCCGAGCGCCCGGCACTGCTCGCAGAGATCCTGCGGGTGCTGCGACCCGAAGGCCGCCTCGAACTGGTAGACTTCGCGGGGCCCGGAACGGGCGCTGGGGTCTTGTCTCGCTGGCTGCACTCGCAGCAGCAGCTCGCCGGGAACGGAGAAGACACGGTGCTCGAGCTGCTGCACCGGGCGGGCTTCAGTGAACCATGCCTCGTGGGCCGCGCAGAGCTCCCGCTCGCTTCAGTGCGCTTCTATCAGGCGTCCAAAAAATAAGGGCGACCAGGGCCAGGGCGCTCGTGGGGGGAGCATGCGCCCTGGCCTGGTCGCAATTCGAAATCGAGTGAGCAGGCTGCTATCGGGCTCGAATCATCCTTCTTCGCAAGCGCCCGCAGACTGCACCGAAACGCCGTTGGCGTTGGCCTCACAGGCATTGAAGTAGGTTTCGCCGTCACACCCGCAGACGGGATCGTCCACGTCGGGGCAACCCATGGGGATGGCTTCGCAGATGCCGGTGCCGTCGGTGAAACCGCAGCGCATGTCGGCCGGGTAGTTGCAGAACTGACCCTCGGGACACGCTTGGCCGATGAGGCCACCGCAGACGCTGCCTTCGCCTTCGCACTCGCCGGCGTACGCTACCGAGACACCCGCCGCGTTGGCCGAGCAGGCGTTGCCGTAAGTCTGATCGTCGCAACCGCACACGGGGTCGTACTCCTCCGTGCACGCTTCGGGCCGCGGCTCACAGGTACCCGTCGCGTCCGCGGCGCCGCACATCGCGCCTTCCGAGAAGCTGCAGAACTCGTCCTTGGCGCAGCTGACGCCCGCGAGCCCGCCACAGATGTCGGCGCACGCACCGGCAGCCGCAACGGAGACGCCTACGAAGTTCGCCTCACAATCGTTGCCGTAGGTGTTGCCGTCGCAGCCGCACACTGGCACGTACTCATGCGAGCAAAGCTCGGGCATGGGCTCGCACACACCCGTGCCGTCAGCCGCTCCACAGATAGCCTCCGGCGGGAAGTTGCAGAACTCGCCCTTCGCACAGGCCGCACCGGTATCGCCACCGCATACGATCGACGTCGGCTCGTCGCACTCGCCCGACGACGCTGCGGAGATGCCACTCATGTTCGCAACGCATTCGCTGCTGTAGGTCACGCCATCGCAGCCGCACACCGGATCGTAGACCGCGTCGCACGCCTCGGGCATGGGTTCGCACTCGCCCGTTGCGTCAACGACGCCACACATCGCATCCGCCGGAAAGTTGCAGAACTCCCCCGCGTCGCACGTCAGACCCAAAAGCCCGCCGCAGGCGTTCACGGGCTCACTGCCGCATTCGCCCTCCGATTCGACTGAGACCCCCGCCATGTGGGCGTAGCACTCGTTACTATAGGTTTCGCCGTCGCAGCCGCACACGGGATCGTGGACGGCGTAGCACGCCTCGGGCAGCGGTTCGCACACGCCCGTGCCGTCCGCGTCGCCGCAGATCGCGTCGGGCGGATAGTTGCAGAACTCGCCCTCGGCGCAGTCGCGGCCCATGTCGCCGCCGCACACGTTCGACGGCGCCTCGCACTCGCCTTGGGAGGCGACCGAAACACCTGCTAAATTCGCTTCGCACTCGTTGCCATAGGTCCGGTCGTCGCAGCCGCAGACCGGCGCATAGATGGCGTCGCAGGCCTCGGGCTTCGGCTCACAAGTACCTGTCGCGTCCGCGACACCGCACATCGCGTCGGCCGCATAGCTGCAGAACTCACCCTTGTCACAATCGGCACCCATCAGGCCGCCGCACACGTTCGAGGGCTCACCGCCGCACTCCCCCTCGGACGCCACCGAAACACCGGCAGCTTGAGCCATGCACGCGTTGCCGTAGGTCTGGTCGTCGCAGCCGCAGACCGGCGCGTATTCTTCGGTGCAGACTTCGGGCTTCTCTTCACAGGTGCCTGTGGCGTCCGCAGCCCCGCAGCTCGCGTCCGGCGCGAAGTTACAGAACTGGCCCTTGGCGCAGTCGAGCCCTTCGAGGCCGCCGCAACTCACCTCGTCGCTGCCGATCTGGCCCACGTCGCAGCCCTTGGCGGCGAGCAGGCTGGGGGCGAGAGCGATGAGCCCGCCCATGATGATGCGCTCGAAGCGCACTCGGCGGCGCGAGTGACGAGCGGGGTTGTTGTCGGTTAGCTGTGAATCCATTCTTTGAATCGACATGATGTTCCCTCCACGGAAGGCTCGGACGACCCGAGGCGCGTCCCCACGTGAACCGATAAGTAAGTTTTCAATGCTGCAATTGTTCGAGAGCCCGCTGCCGTTCCGGCGCGAGCGCGCCATTCGGATAGCGGCGTTGATGTTCCGACAACCAACCCAGAGCGCCGTTGCGATCGCCAGCGCGAGCGGCGCGCAAGGCCCGCTCGATGAGCGCCGTCTCCGCTTCGAGTGCGCTCGTGCGGGGGGCTGCCGGCTCCGGCGCCGCAGATCGCGGCGCTACCGAGAAGCCCGGCGTCGTCTTGGCGACCGGCGCTGCGTTGGCGACCGGCGCTGCGTTGGCGACCGGCGCTGCGTTGGCGACCGGCGCTGCGTTGGCGACCGGCGCTGCGTTGGCGACCGGCGCTGCGTTGGCGACCGGCGCTGCGTCGACAGCAGGCACAGCGGTGGCGCTTGCCGCACGTGGCTCCGGCGCACGCGCTGCAGGCGGCGACACCGGCGCCGAGAGCACGGCTGGTTCTGACGGGCGGAGCAAGGTGGTTACCGCGGGGTAACCCGCGCCAACGGTGAGAGCCGTGACCAACGCCACCTTGATGCCGCCGCCGAGGGCAGCGACTTTGGCGAAAACCGCCGTGAATCCCGCGCCTTCTGCCGCAGTACCTGCCGCTATGGACAGGCTGCCGCCCGTGCCCAGCGCCGTACCGCCTGCGGCCGCGGCACCCCCAGCCAGCGCAGCTCCGCTGCCCGCAGTGCCGCTGCCCGCCGCCGCACTGCCGCCGACCACGCTGGCGCTCGCCGCAGCGCTCCCGATTTCTGCCAGGGTCGCCATTGACCCCACCACGACACCCGCCGTCGCCAACCCAGCGCGCACTCGTCGCTCGTCGTCGCGACTGGGGAGATCGTCCCGCAGCGCAGCAATCAAGTCCTCTAGGTCGTGCTCTTGATCAGTCATGCTGCTGTCCTTCGAGGGAGCTAGGCGTCGACAGCGAGGCCACCGCTTCGGCGAACGCTTGCCTCGCCGCGCGCAGGCGCGAGTAGACGGTGTTCAGGGGTACACCCACGAGGCCCGCGATCTCGGGAGCGGACATGCCTTCGATGCACGCAAACACGAACACCTCACGCTTGGCGTCATCGAGCTTCGCTAACGCACGTTGAGCGAGCGCCAGCCGTTCGTGCTTTTCAACCTCGTTGCGTAGGTCTGCGGCCATACTGCTCGGGGCGATCGACTCGTCGTCGCCGCCCGGCTCGTGCGCATCGAAGCGCTGGGCGTGGCGCGCCGCCTCGGCGCGGTAGCGGCGCGAGATTCTGAGCAAGATGGCATAAAGCCAGGTCTTGGTGTCGCAGGCACCGTCGAACGCCGCGAGCTTGCGTTGCACCACCAAAAAGACCTCTTGCACGGCGTCGTCGAGGGCGGCATCCGGCACCCCCAGACTCCGCAGGCACCGCCACACGTACTTGAAATGCGCCGCGTACACGTCCGCCACGCTCGGTACCGCGAACGCGGAACTTTCCTCTCGAAACGCCGAAGCCAAAGCGGGGCGCGAGAGGGTGTGGGTGGCCATCTCCCGTGAATCACGGGAGGGGGGGGAATCCGTCACCGCCAACCCCACTGCACCCGAAATACTAGTGCAGCTCCGACAGGGGGAACCTGAAACACGTCTTTGTCGGGTTCGACCTGGAAGGTCGGCTGGGTTAGCCCGACCCGGCCTTGCGGCCCGACTTCGAGCGCCCAGGCACGGCTGAGGCGGGCCACGAACAGCACCTCGAGTTCGGGCGCAGCCAGCCATACGCTGTCCGTGGTGGGGTGGCTGATCCCGGTGCCACGGGCCGTGAGGCGATACACGGCGAGACCAGCTTCGACGCGCATGAACGGGAGCGGGGCGTAGAAGACACCCGAGCGTCCGCCCACGGTTTCGAGTTCGAGCCCAAGGTCGCCATCGGTGGTCGCGGAACTCGGAGGCAGATACTTCAACACGAGGGAACCACCCCACGCTTCGGAGCCAAACGCTGCCCCGAGTTCCAGCAGCAGCGCGACTTCTGGGCTGAGCCCCAGCGCAGCACCGCCACCTGCGGCGAGCCGCCAGTAGAGATCACTCGGCTCCGCTGCCGTAGGTGACGCCGAATCGAGTGCCATTGCTCCGGGCGCCGGCCCGACAGTCACGGGCGCGACGGGAACTGGCTGGGGGGGCGCGGGAGCGGCGGATGCCGCGGCAGCGGTCGGTGCGGGTTCGGACGTTGGGTTCGGCTCGGGCAACGGCGGAGGCGGCCCTGCTTCTGGCGCTGTAGCTTCGCTCGCAGGGTCGCCACCTGCCGCTGCGGCGATGACCACCGCGCTACGGAACAACGTGCGGCAATCCGCATCGCTGAGCACGCGGCCACCTTCCGGCCCGCGGAGCCTCAGCTCGTACACGCCGGCGCCGCTCTGCACGATGATCACGGAGGTCACGCGGATCGACTCCGCGTCGGCGCGCTGCAGCCCCCGCACTTCTGTCAGGAACTCCTGCTCGGAGCCACACTCCGCCGGCGCCGAGAACGTCACTTGTGCACGCGCCGTCGGAGCCATCATCCAGAGTGCGACGACTAGCGCACCCGCTCTGCCCACAGTCGCCCAGAAAGTCATCACAACAGAAGGTCAAGCAATGCACCAGGATGCGCGGGCGTGCAAGCTTGGGCGCCGCGGGTGGCGCCCGAGGCATGCGTCCACCGCCGGGCTGTGCGACCAGCGCTTCGTTCGGGCGGTGTACCCGCGTCCCGTGACGAGTGAGTATCGGCGGCTCGAAGGCCGCTAAGGTGAGCCGCTGACGGATGCTCGCTCGGTCCGATCGAGCCAGCGCTGGACACGCAAGAGCTCCGAGACGGACCAAGCCTGGAACGGGCAGCCACCGGCTCGGTGCGGCGCCTCCGCATCGAGCACTTCCGAGACGTGGCCGATCCCCGCCTGGCTCAACTGTTCGGTCAAAGGCCGCACGAAGCGCTGGCGCGCCTCGTCGCGCGCCGACGGCGTCGCGCGCGCCCTCACCCAGGCTTCCACGAAGGGGCCCATGAGCCACGGCCAGACCGTGCCCTGATGATAGGCCGAATCCCGCTCGAGCACGCCGCCCTGGTAGCGAGCCTTGTAGTCGGGGTGCCCAGCAGCCAGCGAGCGCAAGCCGAAGGGCGTGACGAGCCGTTGTTCGACGACACCGAGCACGCGGCGGCAGCGCTCGAGATCCAAGAGAGCCAGTGGCAAGCCACCGACGGCGAAGACCTGGTTCGGACGGATGGCCGCATCGATCTTGCCGGGCTCGTGATCCGCGTCGACCACGTCGAAGAGCGCGCCTGATTCCGGGTCGAGGAAGCGTTCGCGAAAGCTCGAAAGACCGTGATCGAGTACATTCCCGTAGTCGTTCGTGAGTGCGCGCATCGCCGCCAAGGCATTCAACCAGAGTGCCTGTACTTCGACCGGCTTACCGATGCGGGGCGTGACTACCCAAGCGCCAACCTTGGCATCCATCCACGTGAGCTGCACGCCAAGCTCGCCGCAAGCCAAGAGCCCGTCGGAAGCCACCTGGATGCGGTGACGCGTACCCGCCAAGTGCCCCTCGATGATCGCGCGTACGGCAGCGACGAGCTGCTGTCGTTCGGCGTTCTTGAGGGGCGCCGCCGGTGCGCACAAGAACTCGCCCACCACTGTCGCGTACCACAGCGCAGCGTCGACGGAGTTGTACTCGGGTGCCTCGCTCGAGCGATCGGGGAATCGGTTCGGCAACATCCCTTGATCGACCACCTCGGACCACGCTAGCAAAATGTCGCGGGCTTCCTCGAGCCGACCCGTGGCCAGGCACAAGCCGCGCATCGCGATGAAAGTGTCGCGCCCCCAGTCTCCGAACCATGGATAGCCTGCGATCACGGTCTTGCCGGCGCCGCGTTTCACCAGGTACGCGTCCGCCGCGCGCTCGAGCGGGCTCGCGAAGCACGCGCGCCTTCGTCGTTCGCTGCTGACGATGAGCTCGGCGACACTCGCCGCGGAACGTCCAGCGAAGAAGCGTTCGGCGGCCACGGTGTCTTGCGCTACGATCCAGTCCGCCCCGCCGCTGGAGAGATCGAATCTCAGCACCCCTGGGGTGGCCAAGTCTTCGAGCGGGTCGAGCCCGCGCGCGCGCTCGGCGGCGTACCAGAAGTTCCGGTACCAATCCGGCCGAGCCTCGAACACGGCGTTCGCCAGCGACAGCACCCGCGGTAGCCCCGGATACGACGCGAACTCCACGAGCGGTCCCCGGGCCTCCGCCGAGCACGGATGCACGGCGTTTTCTCGGTGGTTCTGGTGAAAGTCGCGACCCGACAGCAGCGGGCGCACGCACAAGGTCCAGCCGGGGAGCGGTCGATCGAAGCGCCAGCGGTTGAGCACGATCGGAAGACCGTGCACGCCGACGATCTCGCGCGTCAGCGCGAAGTCGGAACCGCGGTGGCTGAAGCACGGCCAGGGTTCGCTCTCGAATGCGACGACTGGTGCGCCCGTAGGACTCGTCACGCCGGGGTGGTAGTGGTGTTCGGAGATGGGGACGGAACCAGCCGGCGTTTCGAGCCAGACCACCGCATCGTTGACGAGCACCCTGCGGTCCGCCGGGGGGCTCTGGGCCACCAGCAGCAAGCCATGATAGCGACGAGTGTTGAGGCCGCGACTGGTGCCCGACGCAAACCCTCCCAGCCCGTCGGCTTCCAGCCACTCGCTGTCGGTGCTCGGTTCGATGCGGGTCATTCCGCCGCCCCCACGAAGCGTGCTCAGCCCGGCGCTGCCTTGGCCGCTTCGGCGCGAGCCCGCACCCGAAGCAGGTGTTCGCCGTGGCCGCGCTGCTCGGTGAGGATATCGGCGAGGATCTTGTGCGTGGTGAGCGGGTTGGCCAGCACGACGCGGAACACCGTGAGCAATTGACCGTCGTGGGCCGCGCTTTCGAGCTGCGTGCGCGAAACGAACGTCTTACCCCCGGCACGTTGCCGCTTCTGGAGCCATTCGTTGAGCCAGTTGAGGCGCTTGTTCTCGGCGCGGCGCTCCTCTGGAGAACCAGCCTCGAGTATGGCTCGCGACGCCTTGGGGACGTAGCGATAGGTCAAGAGGTTCAGAACTGGCTTGCTCACCAGCTCGAAGTCTTCGTCAGCCTCGATCATGCTGGCGAATTCAGCGGCTCTTTGGATGCCCTGGTCGATGAGCAGCTCGTAGCCCTGACGTCCGATGATGCGGAGCCCCGAATGGACCAACATAGCCATGCCGGCACGGGTGCCCTCGAGGGTGTGCTTGCCGATGTCGCGAGAGCCCTTGCGGACGACGTAGTTTGCATGATGCTCGACGGCGGCGAGCGCCTGGACGTCCTTGAACACGACCATGCCGGCGCCCACGGGCACGTAGAGCTGTTTGTGCCCGTCGAGCGTGACCGAGTCGGCCCGCTCGATACCTTGCAGCAAATGCCGATGGCTCCGCGAGAACATCGTCGGCCCCCCCCAAGCTGCGTCCACGTGGAAGTGTGCGCCGTGCTGCTGCGCGAGGTCAGCAACTTGATCGAGCGGATCGATGCTGCCCGTCTCCGTCGTCCCGGCGATGCCGACGATGGCGAGCACGCCGACGCCGCGCGCTGCGAGCGCGCGCAGCTCCCGCTCGAGCGCCGCGACGTCGATGGTATGGCCGCTGCTGACGGGGATCGCGACGAGGTTGCGCTGCCCGAGCCCGAGCAAGTCAGCCGCCTTGCGCAGCGAATAGTGACCCCGCCGCGAGACCAAGATCACCACGTCTTTCAGTCCATAGTGCCGCAGGGCCGCGGCCATCCCCTCCTCGCTCACGCCGGCGAAATCGCCGTCGGGGCCCAACCTGCGATTGCGAGCCACCCACAGCGCGGTGATGTTTGCGAGCGTGCCACCGGAGCAGAAGACGCCGAGCGAATGGGTGAAGTTCTGGGTCCAGCGCGCATAGAACTCCTCACTCTCGGAGTACACCAGGCGGTGTAGCATGCCGACCACCTGACGCTCGAGCGGGGTGAAGGCCTTCGAGGTCTCGATCTTCACGACGTTCTGGTTGAGCGTCATCATGATCTTGGCCAGAGGAAACATGAAGTAGGGCAATGCCGACGTCATGTGGCCGATGAAGCTCGGCGACGAAGTGTGCACGGACTGCGCCACGACCTTCTCGAGCAGAAACTCGACTTGCTCGGAAACGAACAGCGGCTCTTCCGGCAGTCGCGTGTCCATGAAGTCGCGCTCCAGATTGGCCGGCGCAATGTCGCCAGCGACGATGCGCGAGGCGAGGAACCCCAACAAATTCTCGGAGATCTCCCGGTCGAGGCGGTGGAGCGTTGAGTGCTCGCTCTCCGGCACGGTGAAGATCTTGTGCAGGGTCTCGAGCGTCGCCTCCGCCTTCTTTGCACGGGCGGCTTCTGGGGTGTCGGGTTTGGGCAGCGGCACTGTCAGAAGCCCGGTATAGCAGGTTCTCCGAGACCGGTGCCGCCTATGTCGGGCAGCGTCGAATTGAGCAATTTCGCTGACAAAAAGTCATTACGAGGGCTCGGCGCGTAACGTACGTCGCACCGCTGACGCCAAGCGTTCGTTGCTGAACGGCTTCGAAAGAATACGGATGTCAGGATAGCCGCGCAGGCGTTCGCGGACGATGTCGCTGGCATGCCCGGTCATCAACAGCACCCGCACACGCGGATCCAGCTGGCGCATGCGATGCAAGATCTCGACGCCGTCGACGTCGGGCATCGTGATGTCGAGCAGCACGAGGTCATAGCGATCGGGCCCGAAGCGCTCGAGCGCGGCCCGGCCTCCTTCGCAGACGTCCACTTCGTAGCCAATGCCGCTGAGCACTTCGCGCGCGACGTTCGCCACGGCGGGTTCGTCGTCGACGACCATCACCCTACCGCGTTCGGCTCGCAGGGTCGCGCCGGGAGCTTGCGCCGAAGGTACAGGATCCTGCGTGGTGAGCGGCAGGTAGAGCGTGAAAATGGTGCCGCGGCCCGGCTCGGTGTCGAGCTCGACGGAACCTTCGTGTTCACGCACCGTGCCGTAAACGGCGGCCAAGCCCATCCCGGTCCCGCTGTCCTTGGTCGTGAAAAATGGCTCGAAAGCGTGTCGCGCCACTTCTGGAGCCATGCCCGTCCCCGTGTCGCTCACCGAGACGCGCACGTAGCGACCCGGCGCCAGCTTCGCAGCGACACTTTGAGCCGACGTTACCTCCGTGTTCTCGGTCGCGAAACGCAAGCGCCCGCCTTCTGGCATCGCGTCGCGGGCGTTGATCGCCAGATTCAAGAGGGCGTTCTGCAACGCTGATGGGTCCCCGAGCGTGACGGCCCTTTCGGCGCGCAGATCGCGCTCGATATTGATGCGCTTGTCGATGCTGTGCTCGATCAACGCCACGACTTCGACGATCAGCCGATGCAGGTCGACCGCCAGCGCGCGATCGCGACCCTTGCGCGCGAAGGCCAAGAGCTGCCGGGTCAGATCGGCGGCGCGCTCACCGCTGTCGAGGATGGCGTCGACGGACTGACGCAGCCGGTCGTCACCCTGGGCCGGCAGGCGCCTGCGCAGAAACTCGGCGTTTCCGATGATCCCCACGAGTTGGTTGTTGAAATCGTGGGCCACGCCGCCCGCGAGACGGCCGACCGCCGTCAGTTTCTCGGCTTCCTGCACCCGGCGCTCGAGCTCGCGCCGTTCCGAGACGTCGCGCACCACCGCCAGGATGCGCGGCTCGGATTCGACTGTCGCGTAACGCAGGCTCACCTCCGTCCAAAAGAGCTCGCCGCTGGCTCGCTTGGATCGCCAGGGAAACGACTGTGGGCCTGCTTCGATCGCACGCTTCACGTGCGCCATCGCGTGCGCACGATCGTAGGGCGGCTCACCCGAACTCAGGTCTTCCAGGTTCATGCCGATCACCGAGCACTTTCCGACGCCATACATGTGCAGCGTGGTTTCGTTGGCGTCGAGCACCACCCCCGTCTCGGGGTCGTGAATGAGAATTGCCTCGTTCACCGCATCGAACACGGCGCGCGCGCTGGCGTGCGCTTTGGCGGTATCGGCGAGCGCCTGACCGAGCGTGCTGACCACGTAGTGCACGGTGATCGCGGTGACCCACAGAATCACCAGAACCTCGAAGGCGGAGACATAGCGCAAGCGTCCGCCCAGGGGTGTGACGAGCAGACCGGTGATCTCCGCGTGCGCGATGCCCAGCGTGATCAGCGACGCCAGCACCGTCACGATGAACAGCCACCGAGGACCGAGCAAGATGTTGGTCAGAATGAAGACACCGGGTAAAATGACGATCGCGCTGTCGTTCAGCCCGTTGGCGCTCGCCATCGCATAGCCGGCCAGCGCCAAGAGCCCCAGGCACGCCGCGATGCTGGCCCCGCGGGTGTGCCCCCAGCGCCCAAGCAACACGAGCGCGCCGACGATGCCGACGGCGATCGCCCCGAGCACGGCAGTACGGCGATGCCCCAGCACCAGCGTGACCAGCGTCATGAACGAGGCCCCGATGACTACGGTGCAGAGCACCCGGTGCAGCAAAAGCCGTACCAGGGGCGGGCTCAGCCAACCGGCGCGGTTGGTTGGTGCTGCGCCAGGTCTGGTGGGCTCGGTGTACTTGGTATCGTCTACTTCCAGCAACGCGCCCCCCGGGGATACGCCACTCGAACGTAGCACGCGGATCGAGATTGGCGCGCCGGCCCGCCGGGACGATCGATCGCTTCTTCGGGAGGAGTCGCGACCAGGTGCGGTACGGCTCAGCCTGGCACAGAGCGACACGCGGGGTGTCACGCGAAACCGGGGTACCCGCATATTTTCCGGGAAAATGCGGGTGGAACGAACCTTGCTGAGCAGGGAAGCATGCGCATCTCGAACGGCCTCGGCGCCACCCTGCTCCCGCTCGCGTTGTTGCTCGCCTGCGCGGGCGAGGTGGACGACGGCTCCGACTCGAACCGCGCAACGCAAACCCCCGCGACAGGTAACGAGGAGACCGAGCCGGAGCCTTGCGGGGCCGTGGGCGACACTCGCGCCTGTACCACTGAAAGCGGCGAGATCGGGCTAGCCCGCTGTGAACCGAGCGCCGACCGCGAGCACCTCGCCTTCAGCGGTTGCGGGGCCGTCGACTGCACTCCGGGGGAAGTCACGAACTGTGGACTGGGAGGAGAGTTCGCCGGTCTCACCAGATCGTGCACGCTCTACGAAGGGCGCTGGACGCATCTGCCGTGGGATTGCGCCACACCACTGGTGCTGAGCTTCGACAACGGGCCGGTAGAGTTCACGCAGGCTGCAGGGTGGTTCGACCTGGTCGGCGCGGAGCTTTCGTTGAACCACGCTTGGGTCAGCGCGCGGACACCCTGGTTGGTGCTCGACTTGAACGAGAACGGCAGCGTCGACGACGGGCGCGAGCTGTTCGGCTCGATGACCAGGCTCGCCTCGGGGGCGCGCGCGTCCAACGGCTTCGTGGCGCTGGCGGAGCTCGACACCAACTCGGACGGGCGCGTCTCCGCCGACGACGCAGAATTCGCTCGACTCGCCTTGTGGCGCGATCGCAACCAGGACCGAGTCAGCGCACCGGACGAGCTCGAACCCCTGGCTCGGAGCGGAGTGACTGGACTCTCGCTGGAGTACACCAACCCCGGCGGTTGCGCCGCGACAGCATGCGAGGTCGAACGCGCCAGCTTCGAGTACACGGACGCCGCGGGCAGAGTCCGGTCCGGCACGACCATCGACGTGCACTTCAGGGCGTACTGAAACGGCGGCAGGGCTCACAGGCCGAGCGTGGGCAGTAGCGCGTCGTACTCCGCGAAGTCCCCATGATTGGCGGTCGCGGTCGCACCGCTCCAACTGAACATCGCTGCGCCCCAGTCACCGCTCCGCGTCGGTTCCCAGAAGAACGTGCCGAGGCCACGCCCGTTCGCCAACTCCTTCATGATCATGTTGGCTTCTGTGCGCGACGGATTGTATTCGGCGATGACGAACTGCAGCGTCGGGAAACCGCCCGGCGTTGTCGACCCACCACTCGACCCCCTCGGGGTCGTCGGTGTTCTCGACATGGAGCATGATGCGAATCGTCGGATCGATCTCGCGCACGCCGGCGATGCCCGCCTGTAGCAGGGTGGCCAGGTTGTCCCAATTCGAAGTGGCGCCCCCAACTGGTGCGGGCGCGGGATTGTTTCCCCAACAGTCCGTGTCTGGGCCCGGCACGTGCATCAGCATGCCCGCGTGATCTCGTTGCCGATCTGCACCATGTCGGGCCGCGCGCCCGCGTCGACCGCGGTGGAGATCACGTCTTTAGCGACGTCCCTCGAGGTTTCTGCGCCAGCGTGGCGGTTCTCGCCGCAACTACACCGACCACAAACTACGCTTACGGGCGCTGAAAGACCAGGGACGTCATCCCGCGCTCGACGCCTTCGCTGAGCAGCACCAGGCCCACTCTGCCTGCCCAATCGGTCACCACCTCCCGCGCGAGACGGAGCTTCTGGTATTCACCCAAACGCGTGCGCGGCCCCTCGGCGGTGAGCTCGGTGACGATGTCGGTGACTCGCAAATACGTGGCATCGATCGCTTCGAGCAGGCAGTACATGACCCGCGTGCGGTCCGACGCGACCGGGACGAACCGCGCCAGACCCTCGGCGGCGAATGCGGATGAATCTCGGTAGCCGAGCG
The DNA here is from genome assembly GCA_025937785.1 of Polyangiaceae bacterium. Classification (GTDB taxonomy): domain Bacteria; phylum Myxococcota_A; class Polyangia; order Polyangiales; family Polyangiaceae; genus JAICQQ01. The sequence goes on along the minus strand of JAICQQ010000007.1, from coordinate 65,351 downwards.
CGAAGCGACCCCCTGACCTCAAGTGCCGGGCGACGCCCGCGAAGAGTTGCTGCACGGCGGCCGCGCTTTCCAGGTGAGTGAGCGTGTCACCGAGGCACAAGATCACGTCCCATTCGGCGTCTCCGCACGCCTCGAGATAATTGATCAGATCTGCTTGCTGCAGCGTGAGGCCGGGCTCCGTACCGGCGGCATCCCTGAGCTGACCCAACAGCTCCGCGTTGAAATCGACAGCCGTCACCTGCTTGCCGGCAGCAAGCAGCGGCAGTGCGTGCGCCCCGAAACCCGCCCCCAAGTCCAGGTAGCGCTGCGCGTCCAGGAGAGCCCGCGCTTCGAGCCAGCGCATCGGATCACCTGCGCTTGCCACGGACCATGCATAGACGCGGCCCAGAAGCTCATCGTAGTGCTGCTTTGTGGTGGTCATCCGGAGAGCTTGACATAGACAGACTGGTCTGTCTATGTTGTGGGGTGGCCATTCCTCGCACGACTGCCGCCAGCACCAGCGGTCCACCCCGGGCACGTCTGCTCGGCGCGCTCGACCGGCTCAGCCAAAACCATAGCGTGATCGACATCGGCATCAACGCCCTGCTGACAGAGGCCGGCGTCGCCAAGGCCTCGCTGTATACCCATTTCGGATCGAAGGACGAGCTGATCGCCGCCTGGCTCGACGAACGACAGGGCCGTTGGTTCGGCTGGCTCTACGCGCACCTCGAGACCCACGCGCCGAGCAGGGAGCCCGCCCAGGAGATCGACGCCGCCTTCGGCTTTCTCGAAGCTTGGCTGGACCGCCCCGATTTTGCGGGCTGCCCCTTCATCAGCGTGCAGCTCCAGATCAAAGATCCCGAGCACCCGGCCGTGCGGAAAGCCCGCGCCTACGCCGAGCGGCTACACGAATTCTTTCGGAGCCGCCTCGCAGAGCTCGGGGTGCGGAGCTCGCTCGCAACGACGCTGCTCGAACTTTACCTCGGCACGATAGTCGCACGACAGCTTGCTCGAGGGACGCGACCCGCCCGCAGCGCTCGGCGCTCGGCGAGCGAGCTAGTGCGCCGCGCCACGCGGCGCGCTCGTCGACCCACGACCGGCTGACACTGTTAAGCCACGGGAAGCGCCCGCCTTCAGCAGAACACGCACACGCAGGCGAGCACCGTGTCTTCTTCGAGCATGACGCAGTTGGGCGCCTCGGGCACGCACAGGCTGGCGGCACACTCACAGGAGTTCGACTGCCGGTGCTCCAGACAGGGATTGGGCTGACAGCTGTATTGCTCCGAACCAAGAGTTTCGATCCCCCGGCAGATTTCGTCCGGTTCGCAGTGCAGATCCAGTTCTTCGGGGCCGCACGGCGTCGTCTCCGCAGGGGCGCCACCCGTCCCCGTCGTGCCACCGCTATCGCTCGTCTCCGCGGGGCCGCCACCCGTAGCGTTCGCGCTGCCTCCGACTCCGTTGCTCGTCTCTGCGGGGCCGCCGCCCGTAGCGTTCGCACTGCCTCCGACTCCGTTGCTCGTCTCTGCGGGGCCGCCACCCGTAGCGTTCGCGCTGCCTCCGACTCCGTTGCTCGTCTCTGCGGGGCCGCCGCCCGTGGCGTTCACGCTGCCTCCGACTCCACTACCGCCGCTGCCCGTGACGGCGACGTTGCTGCCCGCGTCACTCTCGCTGACGCCGCTGGTCTCTTCGCCACCTCCCCACTCCCCCACGCCGGGTCCGGCGGTGTCGCCGTCGTGGGGCTCCTCGATGCCGACCTCGTTTCCGTTGTCACCACAGTTAGGGAGCGCTGCGCAAAGCAGCAGAGCTCCCAACAGTCCCACACGCCCAAAGCTTGAATCCGTCATCATCCCACCCAGTAGCCGTAGCAGCGAGAACGGGTCACCGGCTAGGGCCTGCCCCGAAGCCCGTGCCCCAGAAGTCGAGGAAAGGGCTGTTTCCACCTCGCCGTAATCCTTCGATGATCGCGAGCGCGATGACGAGAAGATCCAGTGCGAGTCGAGACACTTACAATCCCTCATGATCGAGCATCACGCTCTGGTCATCTGCCCCAGCTCGGCATCGGTTGCGCTTCTTCGGCTCGGGCACGTTTACGGACAGGTTTACGGACGCGTTTACGGACGCGTTTACGGGCACAGTTTACGGGGTCCTTCAGCCGAATTCAGGGACAGGGCCTAGAAAATGAGTTCGAGCCCCGCCGTCGGCAAGAAGCGCGAGGGCGCCGCAATTTCGCGAGCCGATGTATCGGTTTTCAGATCGTAGTGCGTGCGGGTGAGCGCATACGCAGCCCGCACGAACAGGCCCGCGCCCAACGCCGCACCCCGTACTCCGACCCGGCCGGTGATGCCCAGCTCGGGGCGGAGCTCAGTGTCACCCTCGGTTAAAGTGATCTCATCCGCCAAGCTCAAGCTCGGTTCATAGCTCACCACTTCGACTCGCGGGCCCAATGCGCCAGAGGCGCTCCAACCTGCGCCCCAGCCCAGGCGCCACCCCGCCCCGACGCCCAATGCCACTCCCCAGAATCGCAAACGCACCGTACCCATGTCCTCGTCGTGCGGCAAAAACGCCTGGCCCTCGAGCTCGAGCAGGGCACCGCCGAACCGCAGACCCGCGTGCAGCGCGGGCCCATGCCACAGGCCTTCATCCGAGCGTGGGCTCAATGCATAGCCGAGACCGAACTCGACGGCGACCGCGCGTTCGTCCGCATGCGGTGGATCGGGCACGGGCGACGGGGGGGACGGCGATGAGGGGCGCGGCGCAGCTCGCGGTGCGCCCGTGGGGGGGGGAGGCGCAGCTCGCGGTGCGGGGGGAGGCGCAGCTCGCGGTGCGGGGGGCGGCAAGGGTCGCTCCCGGTCCAGCAGGCGAGCCATTTGCGCACGTTCCTGCTCGCCCTGCCCTTCGAACAAGGCCAGGGTCGACAGGTGGACGATCTGCGACAGGCGCTCCGCACCGACTTCGTCGAGGCCGCTGTCGAGCAGCACTTCACGCAGCGAGTATGCAGGCGGCCTGTCTGCGGCCGCCGTCGCAAAGTAGAGCCGCGCCACGGTCGCGTGGTGCAAGGTCACCCACACGTACACAGCGCCGTCCAGCGGCGGCGATAGCACTTGCTGCGAGTCGAGCGCCGGCTGTTCCCGCACGCTCACCTGGTACTTCTCGGCATCGAACCAGCTCGTGAAGCGTTCGGTGAGCGCCGGCTCGCTCGCCAGCTCTCCCACGAGCGAAATCTGGACTTGGCGCGCGCCGGACTCGGCCGCCGCGGGCGTAGTCAGCATCAGAAAGCCAACCAACAGGAGCACGAATGCGCCAGCGTCAGGGAGGCAGCCCCAACTTGGCGCGCGCAGCGGTGGCATAAGTCGATTGAGGGTAGCGGTCCAAGAGCAGCTGGAGCTCGCGGCGAGCTTCGCCTTCGCGCCCGAGTGCCTCGAGCGCCCGAGTCTTGCCCCAGAGGGCCTCTACTGCAAGCTGCCCGCCGGGCCGTGCCGCGAGATACCGCTCGAAGTATCCGAGTGCCTGCCCTGCTGCGCCGGACTGGAGCGACAACGTCCCCAGCGCGAGCTCGGCGAAGTCTGCCTCCGCAGTGCCGGGAAAGCGTCTCGAGAGCTGCGCATACAGCGCCATCGCGCGCCGCAAGTCGCCCTGCCGGCGTGCCAGGCTCGCCTGCGCAAACATGCTGGCTGGGTTGTCGACGATGGGTTCGCTGCTTGGCTCGGGACGCGCGCCCGCGCCCAGGGCGGGCCCCCCCCCGATCCGCGCCGAAGCCTCTGGCGAGGCCTGGGGAGACGGGGGGGCGAGTGGAGTCGAGGGCGGCGCCACGCGCTCCGTTGGAGCCTCGCGCCCTCGCCTCGCAGCTCCGGGCGGCAGGCTGGGACGAGTCGGCGGCGGGGCTAAAAGCGGAACCTGGACTCCGACGCTTCGCGACCAGAAAGCCTCGACGCCCTCGGCCAGCCCGGGCCCCGCGGCCGCAGCAGCCATCGTGACGCAAACCCCGCCCAGCACCAGCCCGATCGCGCGCACGCGTGGCCGCCTCCGGGGACGGCGTTCCGCGAGCAGCCGTTGATTGATCCGGGCCACGAGCGCTTCGTCACCGGCGAGCACCAAGTCTTCGGCATCGAACTCGCGACCTGCGCGATGTGCCAGGCGCGCCTCGTGCGACCCGACGAGCCGCTGCTCGAGCTCGACGCGCTCCGCTTCGTCGAGCAATCCTCGGCGAGCGCGCGCGCTCAGATCATCGAGAGCGTCCTTCATCACTCGCCCTCCATGACTTCGCGCAAAGCCGGGTACCCGAGCGCGCGTTTCCTGAGCGATTGCTTGGCGAGGCGCAAACGACTGCGCACCGTCTCGAGCGGCACGCCGGAACTCTCGGCGATCTCGGCGATGGTGTAACCGAGCACCACGTGCAGCGATAGCGCTTCCGCCAGCGGCGCGGGCAGCGTGCACATCAGCTCTCGCACGATCGGCAAGAGCGAGTTCGATTCGGCGTACTGATCGGGCCCGGGCCCCTGGCTCGCGAAGTGTTCCAGATCGGTGTGTTCGCGCTGCCGGCTGCGCTTGCTGGCGAGGTCGCGACGCTGCACGTTCATGGCCGTCAGCACCGCTACGCGACACGCAAAGTGGCGCACGGTTCCCTCACCCCGAAACCGAGGCAGCGCATCGATCACGGCGTAGGCGGCCTCGTAGGTGACATCCTCGAGGTCCGGATGGGCGGAACCCAACACGCGCCGGACCACCCGGAGCAGCTGCGGGGTGAGCGTGGTGAGCAGCGTGCGGAGCGCGGGCTCGCTCCCGCGACCGGCGTCCTCCGCCAGCCGCGCCAATTCGTCATGACGTTGCGGCGCCGGGGCAACCGGCTGGAGCGGAGACTTGGTCAAGAGGCGCGGCACGGACAACGGAAACCCTGAGTCTACGGACCAGTATCCAGGCGCGCGAGAACGGGTCACGCGATCGCGACCCGTCAGTAATTTCGAATAGTTATCACTCCGCTAGTATGGGCTTCAACCAGGGCACTTCGGCCGGCGGGTCTTGGTACAGCTTCTCGGACCACTCTTCGTCCGTGAGGCGCGTGAACCCCTCGGCCAAGTGCTCGTGGTACGCGAAGACCGCGCCTGCATACGCGCGGGGTCCCTGGCAGGTGTCGACCGTCATGACCAGCATGCGCGGATCGCCGGTCCCCACGTGGAGCACCGACGGAGGGCGCGCCACCGGTAGATCGCCACCGATATCAGTGTGCACGTCCGCGATGGTCGGGTCGCGCTGCAAGCCGCCGCTCGGGTCGAAGAACAGATCCTTGTACCAGCCGGTCTGCCAGGGGTCACCGCTACCACCGCCTTCGATGTGAATCGCCTGCTTGATGAAAGTCAGGTGCGCTTCGGAATGCGGCATGCCCGTGCGCTGGGCTTCCGCCATCTCGGCCAGTGTGGTGGTGACGCGCGACAGGTTGCCGAAGTAGGCGGTGATGAGCTCGGCGAGGTAGCTGCTGCCATCGAGCCCCAGCTCGAGGCTGTCGACCAAAGCCTGACCCTGATCCGCGAACTTCGCGAGCTTGCGGAACAGCTCGGGATAAGGGTCGACGTAGGCATCCGGGAAATCGCAGCCGTCGCTGCCGGTGTACGACTGCTTCGCGTACAAGATCGTATCGTGCCGCAACTGCGCCCACGAACCGAGCTGCGTGTTCAGCAAGCGCCGGCCCCAAGCTTCGCTGCGCGCCACGCTCGGAAGCCCCTCGGCGTTGGGTCCCTGGGTCGAGTCGTTTGCAGACAGGGTCTGCAGGGCGCCCAGCCACGACGTGTACAGGCTCCCCTCCCAATAGGCCTCTGGATGCGCGTCCGCGATCGCGCGCACCGCGGCTAATTCTCCGGCGTACTCCCACTCTTCGAGCTCGCTCGCGAGCAGGCTCAAAGCATGATCGTTCTTCAACGCCGCGAAAGCGGCGTCGAGCGGGTTCGGCACAACGCGCTTCGCCGTGCGGTCGTACACGACGTTCGAGAACACGTGGCTGTCGATCACGTAGCGCTGCCCGAAAAACGCGAAGCTCGTGTTGAGCGGGAAGGTCCCGGAAGCGCCGCCGGTCTGCTTGCGCATGATGTGGCTGGCGATCCGCTGTTCGCCGTAGCTGCCGTCGACGATCGCCTGGGCGATGGTGGTGTCATCGATGTCGGCAAGCCCCTCCAAGTCCGAAATGCCGAGGTCGCTCAACAGCTGATCGAGTTCAGGGACGATCATGTAGTCGTGTTCGCCGACGAACGCGGTGATGGTGCGATCGACCCCCGCCCAGTCTTCCAACGCGGCCGCATCCATCAGCGCGCGCATGGCCAAGGCAGCCTCGAGCTGCCGGCGCCGGAAGACCCGTTCACCTTCGGGGGTAGTCTCGATCATTCGGAAGTCGATGCGCCCCAGCCACATCATCGCGCGGAAATAGCGTTCGAGCGCCTCCGTGTCGGTGTAGTGACCGCGGGGCTTGAATTGCGAGAAATCGAAGAGGCGCGCAACGCCGAACATGGTCCTTTGCTGCTCGCCGTCGGCGGCTTCGGCGTCAGCCAGAAACGACGCGATGTCTTCGCTCTTGGCACCTGCCACCGGCTGACTCGGGCTCCCGACGAGCAGGCTTTGAGCCACGGCGAGGTAGAAGTCCGCGTCCACGGCGGCTTGCTCCGTCAGCCCGGATCCACCCTGCGCCAACCGCGCGCGCATCGATTCCAGGAGCCGCTGCACGCGCGGGATGAGCACCTCTTGTTCGATCGCCTGCAGCATGTCGTCATACGAGCGATGCACGGCTTCGAGCACCATGTCGCCGCTCACGAACACCGGCAGATCGTGCACGTAGATGGCGGCGTAGGCGTAGGGAAAGCTGGGATAGGCGAGGCGGCTCGAAATCACGAACCCGTTCGCTCCGAGTTTCTCGAGTTCGGCATCGTTCAGCCCCAGCTCCGATGCCTGAATCAGGTCGAGGTTCTGCACGTCGGCGAGGCCATAGCCCAGGCCTTCCGAGAACGAGACGGGGTACGCAGCCTGAAGCGACGCCGCGTCGTGCTGCTTCGCGTCCGCCACCTGACCTTCGATCTCCGCTGCGCCCTCCGAGTTCAGCTCGAGCCGCACCGGGATGCCCGAGTCTTCGGAGTGGTCGCCGGGGGGATCGCCGGGGGCCGGTCCGCCCGGCTCGGTCGAGCCAGAGCACGCCGCCAGTAAGCCGGCGGTGATGAGGGTGGAAACGATGAGTTGCGTACGCACGGGTTCTCGCTCCTTCTCGGATTGTGGCTCACCGACTGTGCCAGACCGCGATCACGTTGCCCCATTTCGGAGGCCGACCTCGGCGTTTTTTCGCGGATCTTCCCATAGCTGGTGTGCCAACGGCACAGTAAGAGCAACGCTCGTGCCAGCCTTGCCCAAAGCGAGGGGTCGAGTACGGTGACCTCGATGTGGATGTTGTACGGCGCGACCGGCTACACTGGAACCCTCACTGCGGAGCTGGCGAAGGCGCGGGGGCTCACGCCGGTGCTCGCGGGCCGTAACTACAGCAAGCTCGCACCCCTCGCCGAGCGGCTGGGGCTCGAGCTGCGCGTCTTCGACCTCGACGATCCGGAGCACGTCAGGCGCGAGCTCCACGGCTTTCGAGCGGTGCTGCACATGGCGGGGCCCTTTCGCACCACCTCTGCGCCGCTGGTGGACGCCTGCCTGCGCACCCGCAGCCACTACCTGGACATCACGGGCGAGTTCGCCGTGTTCGAGGCGATCTGGCCGCGCCATGCTGATGCCGTGCAGGCAGGTGTCGTACTGCTGCCCGGAGTCGGCTTCGATGTCGTGCCCACCGACTGCCTCGCGGCGCTGCTGCAGCGGGCGCTGCCCGACGCCACCGAGCTCGAGCTGGCCTTCGCAACGCTCGGCACGCGACCGTCACCGGGCACCGTCAACACGTGGCTCGACACCCTGGCGCGGCAGAGCCTAGTGCGGGTTCAGGGCGCGATCGTCAGCGAGCCCCTCGGCGCTCGGGCGCGGCAGGTTCCATTCCCGACAGGTAACCGCCACGCCGTGGCCGTGCCCTTGGCCGATCTGTCGAGCGCCTACCGATCCACGGGGATCCCCAGCATCACCACGTACCTGGCGACGCCGCGCCCGGCGCTGCCAGCGCTCAGGGGTCTGGCTGCCCTCCGCCCTGTCTTCGCCAGCGCGCGCGTCGAGCGGTACTTGAAGCGCTGGGTAGAGCGCGCTGTGACCGGGCCAAATGCCAGCGTGCGAGCAAGATCGCGCGCCGAACTTTGGGGCGAAGCACGAAACGCCGCGGGCCAACGCACCGAGCTCACGCTCACCACCGGTGACCCGTACGCGTTCACGGCAGACGCAGCGCTCCGCTGCCTCGAGTCCGTTCTGAGCGGCCGCGTTGCGCCCGGCGCGAGCTCGCCCGCTCAAGCCCTAGGCGGCGATTTCGTCAGCGAGTGCGCGGGTGTGACGCTGGGCCCGCTCGAAGCGCCCGGCTAGCGCGCCACGCAGTCCCGCGCCACCGTATGAGTGCGGCGGGGAGTAGCCGATACACCGGGTGTACGTCGCGGAAGGGTGACTGTTGACGGATGCGAGGAACGAGTGCCGGACCAGCGCTCAGAGCAAGCCCACCTGGCGGCGGATCGCCATGGCATCGGGGCTGATCCAGAACCTGAGCAGGTCTTCGAGCGTCGCACCGAGCGATTGCGCTTCGATGCCGAAGAGGCGCGGACCCTTGGCTTTCAAGAGCCCGAGACAGCCGAGGTCGTCCGAGAGCAGCAGCGCCAACCTCAGCGCGCCGCGATTGAGCGCACGGAACGTGGCGCCGAGATCGGCAGGTTGGTCGGCGACCGAACGCCGCACGACATCTTCGAAGCGGCCCTTGGAAAGCCAGGGCACGGCCTTCACGAGCCGGCGCCCGAGACCGTCCACGTCCGCCCCTGGCACCGGCGCGGGAGGTTCGATGCCTACCGCTGTCGCGGCAGCGGCCACCAAGAGCAGAGTTTGCTCCGTCCCGAGCGCTGCCTCGACAGGCGTGCCCATTGCCACGCGCGCGAGCTGCCGGACGAGGCAGAATACCTGCTGCGCCTCTGGCAGCGTCTCGAACGTCGCCGGGAGCACGATGCCGGTAGATTCACCGAGCACCACGTCGACACCGCTGTCACCGGCTCCAACATACAGATCGATGTCTTCGACCCCGAGCACCCGCGCCACACGATCGAGGAGCGCGCGCGCAGGATGGCCCAGCTTCTGACCAATGCGATCGCGCGGGGTGAGTCCGTACCGCTCGGGCCCGGCTTCAACCACCTTGGGTCCGATCTGCGCCAGCTGCCCGAGCAACGCGCGCACGCCGTCGGGCAGGATCGCGCCAGCGGCGCGCTGGAGCACGCCATCGTTCACGCTCCCGTCGGCGACCGCGGAATACCTGGGATGCCGAGAGCCCCAGGTAGCTCGCTGCAAGTCGGTGCCACCGCCGAGCGTCACCAGTGGCCCCAGCGCGAGCTGCGCTTCCGCGTTCTTCCCGATCGCGCCGAAGGCTTGTTGCAAATCCGCCCAGGTTTGCGGCCTCGCCGGCCGCAACTCGAGCAACTTGTACAGCTCCGGCACGGCACGATCGAAGTGACTCGCCTGCATCAACCGGCGCACCAGCTCTTCTTGCAGAGCAAAGTCCTGGGGCTTGAGGTTGAGTCCCGCGCGCAAGGCAGCAAAGCCCCGCTCGCGATCGTTGATTCTGTCGATCAAGACCGTCGAGGCCTCCACTAGCGCGTTCGTCTTCGCCTCGACGGAGGCGTCACCGCTGCAGAAGGTGGACAGCGCGGCCGCGTACACCGACCAATCCACGGACCCACCGAGCTGTGCTTCCTTCTCGAGGATCCGTACCAGATCGCGGTCGGCCCCTGTCTTGGAGAGACCGGCGAGCGCCACCGCCTGCGCGAGCGTTTGCTTCGCCTCGTCGAGCTTGCCCGCGTCGCGCTGCAGCCGGCCGAGAGTCGTGAGCGCCGCGGCCCGCTCCGGGCCCGCGGAACGCTGCACCCAGATTTGCGCGGTCGCCTCGGCGCTGGCGTCGCTCGCGTCGATCTCGATGGCCAGCAAGCGACGGAGCGCTCGGGGTTCGTCCGGGACCTCTGCCACGATCTGCCGCAGCAGCGCGGCGGCGTCGGCGGTACGCTCGAGGTGCTCGTGATAAAGCTCGGCCAAACGCAAGCGTGCCGCGACCGTCGACTCGAGGTCGAGGTCGGCCTGCAGCGCTTTGTTCAAACGCTCCGCAGCAGGGCCCCACTGCCGATCGCGGATGTACAGCTCGGCGAGCTCGATCAGAATCCCCGGATGCCCGGGATGCGTCAAGGCTACGCGCGAGAGGGCCGCGATACCAGCTCCCACGTCTCCGCGCACCCCGGCCATCAGGCGCGCCACCGAGATCCAGTGACCCGCGCGCACTTCCGGATCTTCGGCGGCCATCGCCGCCGTGGTCAACACGCTGATGAGCTTGTCGTGCTGTCCAAGCCCCATCAGCACGCCTTGGAGTGCCGCGGCGCTCTCGGCGTCGTCGGGCTCGAGCGTGAGCGCGCGCGTCAAGATGTCGGCGGTCTCCTCGTGCCCTCCCGCCCCGTAAGCCAGGCGTGCGGCGGTGCGCAGGAGCGCTGCGGCTCGTGCCGGCGAGCGCACCACCGAGTACTCGGTCTCCGCCGCCTCGCGCATCGAGCCGACGTCACCCACGACCTCCGCCAGCCGCGTCAAGGCCCGCGCCGACGCGATGTTCTCGGCGTCCTCGGCCAGCGCCGATCGATGTTCGTCGCGCCCGCGGATCGGATTCACCGCCTCCAGGTACTCCGCTAGGCGCGTGCGGTGGGCTGCGCGATCGATGCCGGGAGCCGCCCGCTGGACCCAGCGCAGATCGACCTCGGCCAGGCCCTTGGCGTTCCCGCTCGCGAGGTAGCAGAGTTCGAGCCGCAGCAGCGCGCGCGTGTCGTCCGATGCCTGCATCAAGATCTTGACGAGCGCCGCCTGCCGGCGCGCGTTCGCATCGTCGCCGCTGGTCTCGAGCCGCGCCAGCTCTCGGAGCGACGCGACCTGCTCGGAGGGTGCGCCGAACGCGTGCGCCTGAAGCTGCAGCACCCGCACCAAGTCGTCGGGGCGTTTCTGCGACAGATACAGGCGTTCCAACGCCAGCAAGGCTCCGCGGTGATTGGGCACGAGCCCCAAAACTTGTTCGTACCGCAAGATCGCCTGTGAGGGTTGCTCCAGCTCGGCTTCGAGCAGTTCTGCAGCGAGCAACAGCCCCCAAAGCCGCGGCGCGGGGTCCTCCGTCATGCGGTGCATGCGGTCGGTTTCCTTGACCAACTCGGCGAACTTGCCGAGCCGGCCCAGACAGCGCATGCGCCCGAGCACCGCCGCGATCGAGTCTGGCTCTGCCTCGAGCGCCAGGTCGAACGCCTCGAGCGCTCGAGCATCGGCACCCAACCGCAGCTCGCGAATGCGCGCGAGTTCCATGGCTCCGCGGTAGCGATCGCGCAGGTCTTTCAAGCTGGGCAGGCGTTGCTCGAGCAGCGTCGCCACCTCGTCGAAGCGTCCGGCGTCGCTCAAGGCTCGCTCGAGCGCGTACGCCGCTTCTGCGGAGCTCGGGTCTTGGTCGTGCGCATTCCGATAGTACTCGAGCGCGCGTTCGCGATCGCCCAACTGCTCTTCCACGATGCGCGCCACCGCCAACAGCTGGGCGCCGCGCGCGACCGGCCCGTTCAGCGCCGGCGCCTCTTGCAGCAAGGTCTGAGCCAGATCGTTGTAGCGCCCCGCCCGCCGATGAATGCGCGCGATCGCCGTGAGGGCCGCGCGGTTGTTGGGCTCGAACGACAACACGTCGAGCAAGAACGAGCGCGCGCGCCCCTCGTCCCCCAGCTGGCGCTCGGACAGCTCCGCCGCGCGCAAGATCAACTGTACCTTGCGTGCCTCCCCCCGCGAAAGCTTGATCTCGCGTTCGATGAGGTCGACGGCTAGCCCTGGTTCACCTGTCGCCTCCGCCAAGCGCTGCGCGCCGCGGAGCGCGGTCAGCTGCTTGGGATCCTTCTCGAGCACGCGCCGAAACACCGCGAGCGCGGCGGCCGGCGCCTGCAACAGGTCCTCGTGGATCAACGCCATCTCGAGCAGGTGACTGATCGCGTCCGCTTCGTCGCTCGCCAGGTCGACCGCGCGCTCGTGGAGCTCGACCAGTTCCGCAAAGCGGTACTTCAGCCGCAGCAGCCGCGAAAGGCCACGAAAGGCACCGGCGTGGTCGGGGCGCAAGCTCAGCACCGACTTCTGGTGAATGATCGCCTGATCGATGTCACCGAGCTGACGCTCGTGGATCTCGGCCAGCTCGAGCAAGAGCTGCGCGCGCACGTCGACGTCATCGGCCGCGCGTTCTCGCAGCGTGAGCACGGCCACCAGCGAGGTAAAGTCGCCCTGCTCGCGACACAACTCCGCGAGACCGTCGAGCGTCGCCGTATTCGAAGGATCGATCTGGCGCGCCGCCTGAAGCCAGCGGCTGGCAGCGGCGGCGTCTCGCCTCCGGCTTCGGTGCAGGTCGGAAAGCTTCAAGCACAACTCGAGCTTCAGTTCCGGCAGGTGGCTGCCCGCGAACAAGCGCTCGAGCGTGCGGGCCTGGGCCTCGTGCTCACCGATGCACTCGTATAGCCGAGCGAGCCGCTCGAGCGGTGTCGGGTCCTTCGGAACGATCTGTGACGCGAGCTCCAAGAGCTCGATCGCCGACGTCACGTCCCCCAGCTGCTCTGACAGCAGATCCGCCGTGACTGCGAGCGACGCGGCGCGCAGGCGCGGTTCGGACAACAGCTCTATACGCCGCCGCTCGAGCGCCACCACTTCCGAGAACCGCTCGTCTTGGCTGAACAAGCGCACGGCGTGCAGCAGCGCCGCCGACGCCGTCGCGTCGGTGAGCGCAGCTCGCTGGTAGAGCTCCGCCGAAAGCCGCGACTCGGCCGAGTGCCGTTCCACGTCGCGTGCCCGCTCGGCGAGCCGCGCCGAGAGCAGGGCGGGGTCGGGCGCCGCGAGATTCGCCTGCGCCTCGAGCGTCTTCTGCAGCGCCGAGTGCTCGCCGTCGCGCCGGCGCGCACGCGCGAGGGCACGTAGCACCGCCGCGTCGCCAGGCAGTTGCTCGAGCGCGTCTTCGTAGGATTCACGGGCCTCACTCGGCCGCCTGAGCTCGGTCTCCAGGAGCAGCGCGCGTTCGAACAACAACGCGCCCCGATGCTCGGGCGATTCGGCCAGCTCGATCTCCTCCGAAAGCACCTTGAGCGCTGCCTGCCAGTCACCCCGCTGCATGTGGACGCGCCTGAGACCGCTGATGGTCGGCACGTGCAGGCCGCGGATCGCTCGCGCTTTCTGGTAATTTTCGAGCGCGGCCTCCAGATCTCTCAAGGGGAACTCTTGGAGCCGGGCACACTCGTAGTGCAGGCGGGCTTTGCGGCCCGGGTCGGCCACCTTCACCAACTCACGCTCACACAACAGTACGAGTTCGCGGCTCACCCCCTCGCGATCGGAGAGCCCTGGACTCGGCTCCAGCTCGGCCGGCGCCACGCGCCCGTACGCCTCAGGGTGAATCGAATCCGAACCGTCCAGCGCCGGCGCGCTCGGGAGCAGCGTGAGGCCCGTGTTGGGTGGCGACGAGGCTTTGGTTTCGAGCTTGCGCTGAGGCGGACTCGGCGCCGCCGGCGGACTCAAGCCTGCGGCGGGACTCAGCCCTGCCGCGGAGCTGGGCGCGGGCGGGTTCGCCTGGAAACCCTGCGCCGGTGTCGAGCCGGGTACTCCCGAGCGCCGCGGCGGTGCAGGAGCGCGCGAATGCGGGGAGGGCGCCGGCGGCGGCGGCGGTAGGCGCTGCGTGACGTCGAGCACGGTCGGGTCCACCATGGCAGCACGCGCCGCGCTGACAGGGCCGGGCGCGGACGGGCGCTGCGAGGGACGCTTCGAACCCGGCGGGCGCTGTGTCCCCGACGGGCGCTGCGAAGCAGGGCGCTGCGAAGTACCAGGGCGCTGCGAGGTACCAGGGCGCTGCGGGGGTACTGGGCGCTGCGGAGGTGCAGAACGTTGTGGAGCGAGCGAGCGCTGCGGCGGGGCGGGCGCGGGGCGCTGCGGGACGGACGGAAGACGTGGTACGGTGAGATCGTCGCCGTCCCCAGGCGGCAAATTCTTGGCCATGACGCTGGAGTCTAGCAGCGTTGGGCTGCGCCGGATCGACCGAGACCCATGAATCTGCCGACAAAATCAGCTCAGACTGTCACCGCCGCTCGAAGCATGTCGGTTGCCGGTGAACCCGCACCCGCGCGTATCCGACATGGCCTCACGCCGCGCCGCCTGGCGGTGATCCGTAGCGCTCCATAACATATAGATAACTATTTAACGCGACCGATCGCTCCTGGCTCGGTGGCTCCTCATCGCGCCGGTCGCGCCGAGATCTTCTTGCTCGGCAGCGATGAGGGCGGTCGCAAGACGCCGTGCGCCGACGGCTACACCCCGAAGTTCTATTTCGGGGTCAGCGATGTGCCCGGGACCTTGCGTCTCGCGCAGAGCATGCGGCCCGGCGATCGAGCCGAGATCGACTTCGAGCTCGGTCGCCCTGTCGCGCTGGAGCCGGGCATGCGCTTCGCCATGCGCGGGGGGGGTCGCACCGTCGGTGCCGGGGTCGTGAGCCTGGTGCGGTGAGCTCGCGGTGAGCTCGCGGGGCTCCCAATCATCGGGAGCCCCGCACGCTTTCTGCCCAGAAGGCTCGTTCATCACCGAACTCCGCTTCCCCCTGGCACTCGCGCCATTCTTCATTACGATCCCGACGGAGTGCTCAGTAAGGTATTGGCGATTACGCTCGTGGGCTTGCTCATTGGCAAGCTCTTCTTCGGAGTGAAGCTGCGGGCCATCGCTCGTGGGCTCGACCGCGTCGTCAACGCCGCGATCATCGCGATCGCCGTGGTGTACTCGATACAGCTGGTGATTTATCTGCTGACCCGACACTAGCCGGCGCGGATTGCGGGCGTGCGCGCCGGAAAAAACTGACGCTTGCGCGCGGTCGAAGGGGGTCGGTAGATTGAGGCCGTGGCAGACCTCCTCCCGCCGCCGGAACTATTCGATCACTACAGCCCGCTCGCAGGCGCATTCGACGAGTGCTTTCAGGCGGATGGCACTCCCCGACCCGAAGCACAGCGGGTGATCGAGCTGTTGAATGGGCTCGGCGAGCGAGAGTTTCGCGCGCGGAGGAAGCTCGCGGATGCCACTTTCTTGCGTGAGGGCATCACGTTCTCGGTTTACTCGGATCAGCAGGGGGCGGAGCGTATCTTTCCGTTCGATCTGATCCCGCGGGTGATTCCGGCTTCGGATTGGGGACGCTTGCGGCAGGGACTCTTGCAGCGGATCCAGGCGCTGAACGAGTTCTTGATGGACATCTACGGCGAGCAGCGGATCTTGAAGGAAGGCCAAGTGCCGGCGAACCTGGTCCTGGGGGCAAAAGGGTACCTGCCCGAGATGCACGGCGTGCGACCGCCGCGGGGAGTGTACATCCACATCGCCGGCATCGATCTGATCCGCGGCCCCGCGGGTGAGATCCTGGTGCTCGAGGACAACGTGCGGACGCCGTCGGGGGTGTCGTACGTGATCGAGAACCGTATGGTGATGAAGAAGGTGTTTCCGCGGGTATTCGCCCGCGCGCGAGTGATGCCGGTGGATGAGTATCCGGTGCGACTGCGGCAAGCGCTCGACTCCGTAGGGCCCGCGCCGGACGATCAGGACAGCACCGTGGTGTTGACGCCTGGGCCGTACAACTCGGCGTACTTCGAACATACGTTCTTGGCTCGCCGTATGGGCGTGCCGTTGGTGCAGGGTTCGGATCTCTTCGTCGACGACGACTGCGTGTGGGCGAAGACCACGCGGGGACCTCAGCGCATCGACGTGATCTATCGACGCATCGACGATGCATTCCTCGACCCGGAAGTATTCAGGAAAGACAGCGCGCTCGGGGTTCCGGGTCTGGTGCGTGCGTACAAGGCGGGCAACGTGGCGCTCGCCAACGCCATCGGCAATGGCGTGGCCGATGACAAGGCGATCTACCCGTTCGTGCCCGACATGATCCGCTTCTACTTGTCGGAAGAGCCGCTGCTGCAGCAGGTCCGCACGTACGTGTGCATGCGTGACGACGACCTGAAGTACGTGCTCGACCATATGTCGGAGCTGGTGGTGAAGGCAGTCGACGAAGCGGGGGGCTACGGCATGCTGATCGGCCCACAGGCGTCGGCGAGCGAGCTCGAGGAATTCCATGCGCGGGTGAAGGCCAAGCCGCGCAGTTACATCGCGCAGCCGCGGATCGAGCTTTCGACCTGCCCCACTTGGACCAAGGGCGGCGTGGCCCCGCGCCGGGTCGATCTACGGCCGTACGTGGTCAGCGGCCGAAACGAGCGCTGGGTGTTGCCCGGCGGCCTGACTCGGGTGGCGCTGATCGAAGGGTCATACGTCGTCAACTCGAGCCAAGGCGGCGGCTCCAAGGACACCTGGGTGCTGGAGAACTCATGATTTCTCGGGTAGCGAGCAGCTGTTTCTGGATGAACCGATACCTCGAGCGGGTCGAAATGCTGGCGCGACTCGAGGACGTGAACATGGCGTTCCAGCTCGATGTCGATTTGCCGGAAGCCGATCGCTGGCGCCCGCTCGTCATCGTCACCGGGCAGCAGGAGCATTACCAGGAGACGGTCCTCGAGCATCAGCGCGACGACGCGAACGTTGCCCAGCAGTACCTGACGTGGAATCCTGACAACCCTAGCTCGGTGTTTTCCTCGCTGGCCATGGCGCGCGAGAACGCGCGCACCATCCGCGAAACGATCAGCCTCGAGATGTGGGAGGTGCTGAACGATCTGTGGTTGTGGCTCGGCTCACGCAGCGCGCGGCGGGCGTTCGACGAAGACAGACACGCCTTCTACCACCACCTCAAGCAACAATGCTTGCTGTTCCACGGCGTTGCCGAGGCTACGATGCTGCACGACGAACCCTTTCGCTTCATGCGGCTCGGCACAACGCTGGAGCGTGCGGGCCAGACCGCGCGGGTACTGGACGTGAAGCACCACAGCATGGGACCTGGTGACGACGAGGTCGAGTCACCCAGCGAAGCGGCGCAGTGGCTGGCAACCTTGCGTTACTGTTCTGGTGTAGAGCCGTTTTTCAAGCGCGAGGTGACGAACTTTTCGGGGCGCGCCGTGGCGCATTTTCTGCTGTTCGACCACGCATTCCCCCGCTCGGTGAGCTGTAACCTCGAGCGCTCGAAGAACCTGGTGCGGTTGATCCGCATGAAAGGTTCGAGCATTGGGCAGCGTTCGACGGCGAAGATCGAGAGCATGCTCGAGCGACTGGCAGCGCTGGCGAACAACCCCGAAACGGTGGGCGATCTGCACGCGCTCTTCACGTGGATCGTGGCGAGCACGATCGAGGTGTGCGGGCTGGTCAACGAAGAGTTCTTCGAGCCGGCCCCGATTCACGGCCAGGGGTCGAACCAAGTGCAAAGCCAGTCCTGACCGCCGCTCGCGCCGGGCGATCAGCTCATTGAAAAAGCTCGGTCAGCACGCGGCCGGGCTGCAGCTCCCGATCGAGCAGCAGCTCCGATGGCGCCTCACCCTCGAAGCCCCAGAGCGCGCGGAGGGTGGGGGCCAAGTCTGCGAGTCGCCGAGGTTCAGGCGAACGGACGACCCCGCGCGCCCTGACAGCGCTGCCGGCGGCCACCAGCCAGGTGCGCGCTGACTCGGGGTACGCCTTCCCGTGATGCGCGAACTCCGCACGACCGTGGTCGCTGGTGACGAAGAGCAGGGTCGTCGCTCCCCTGCGCGCGGCTCGTTCGAGCACCTCGTAGATGCGACCGACGACGCGATCAGCGTCGCGCAGGGCCGAGAGGTAGCTCCGGTAGTCGTTGCGGTGGGCATACTCGTCCGTTTCTCCGAGACCCACGAACAAGAACCGCGGTTCTGCGTGTCGCAGATAGTCGAGCGCGAGCGCCGCTGTGTGTCGATCCGGGCGAAACTCGCCCCAGCCGGGGGCGGGCTTTGCGCGAGCGCCCGCCAGATACGCCTGCCATACTGCAGGATACTGCCGGAGCACGTGCGCATTCTCCGCCTCGGATCGCCCCGCCGAGATCAGCAGGTGCTCGGGGGCGTGCGACGCAGCCAGCGCGACCTTGGGCCATGAACTGATCACCGCAACGTCGGCCGGAGACTGGCCGAGTTGCGCCACCTGGTCCGCGATGGTCACCTGGTGCACGCGCCCGCACTCGTTGTCGGGGCAATCGACGGGGGCAGCTCCCGAGAAAATCTCCGTGTAACCCGGCAATGACAGGAAGTCGGGACCAGACGCGCTCACGAGGCTGCCAGCTCCGGGAGCGCCGAGCACGCAACCGTGATCGTCGATGAGCCGGTAGAGGTTTGGCAACAGCTGGCGGGCGGTCTCGGGGCGCAGATTGAGACGGCGAGCCCGGGCGCGATCCACGCCGTGAAAGATCTCCTGCCAACGGACCCCGTCCAGCACGACCATCACCGTCACCGGGTCGGTGGCTGCTTCGAGGGGCGGTGCTTGGCGTTCCCCCCGGGGAGAAGCCTCTGGCTGTCGCCCCAGGCAGCTCAGCACCATCAGGCACGACACGAAGACGAGCGCCAAACATGAAAACCACCGCAAAAAGAGCTGAGCTGGCGAGGCGCAGACCTGCATGCCAGCCAAACTAGGCAAGTTCGGTGCCGAATCGTGGAAGCAGCGGTGGACCCCTGGGAACGAATCTGCGTCACGCTGGCTTCAGCATAGTTGCCCCAGCCGGATCGTTTGGCGGTCCGCAGTCCGTTCAGCCGGACTCGTAGCGCTCGAGCTTGCGATAGAGGGTGCGCCGGTCCACGCCGAGTACCTTGGCGGCCTGGGTCTTGTTGCCAGCGCTGGCCTTCAGCACGCGCTCGATGTAGCGCCGCTCGAGCTGTTCGAGCGTCATCATGTGCTCTAGCTCGAGATCGATGACGTGAGCAGGCGAAGCGTCGAACTTGCGTACGCGTTCCGGGAGGTCGTCGACCGTGAGGTGGTCGAACCGCGTCAGGGTGATCGCCCGCTCGATGGAGTTTTCGAGCTGCCGCACATTGCCGGGCCAATCGTAGTCGACGAGCTTCTGAGCCGCCTCCGCTGAAATGGCCTTGACGGGCTTGCCCAGGCGCGCCGCGCTTCTCTCGAGAAAATGCTGGGCCAAGAGCAGGATGTCGTTGCCGCGGGCGCGCAGCGGAGGCACGTGAATCTGAATCACGTTGAGCCGATAGTACAGGTCTTCGCGAAACCGCCCCTGCTCCACTTCGGCTTCGAGGTCGCGGTTGGTTGCCGCGATGATTCGGGTGTCGAAGGGGACTTCGCGGTGGCCGCCGAGGGGCCTGACCTTCTTTTCTTGAAGCACTCGAAGCAGCTTCGGTTGCATGTCGAGCGGCATCTCCGCGATCTCGTCCAGCAGCACGGTCCCGCCGTCGGCCTGCTCGAACAGCCCCTTGCGCGTCGCCTTCGCGTCGGTGAACGCGCCCTCGATGTGCCCGAAGAGCTCGCTTTCGAGCAGGCTGGCAGGAACGGCTGCGCAGTTCAACGCCTGGAACGGTCGCGACGCCCGCGAACTCTCGGTGTGGAGCGCGCGGGCGACGAGCTCCTTGCCCGTGCCGCTTTCCCCCGTGAGCAGCACGGAAGCATCCGTGTCGCTGACGCGATGCACCAGATCGAAGACGCGACGGATGGCGGTGCTTTCACCGACCAAGTCCCCCGCCCCGCTCGCGTGCCGCACCACCCCCGTGAGGCGCTTGACCTCGTCCTGCAACCATTGATGCCGTACCGCGCGGCGCATCGTGTGTGACAGCGTGTCGAAGTCGAACGGTTTGTTGATGAAATCATGGGCGCCGGCCCGAAGCGCGTCGATCGCGGCTTCCATGTTGCCGAAGGCCGTCATGACGATAGTGGGAACGTCGGGGCGAATCTCGTGAACGCGCTTGCACACGTCGAGCCCGCTCGCTTCGACGAGTTGCAGGTCGGTCAAGACCAGCTTGAAGTCTCGCTCGGCCAACAGATCGAGCCCCTCGGCGGCGCGGGTGCACCATTCGACGTCGAAGCCCTGAGGCGCAAGCCCCGCCTCGACGAGCTCGCACATGTCTTGATCGTCGTCGATCACCAGGATCGGGATCTTGGCTGCCTCTTCTGGCGGGGCAGCCTCGGCCGGGGCATTCGAGTTCGAGGCCATGCGTCCCTCGGTCTAGCGACCTTCGCTTGCTTTCGCCAGTGCTTCCTCGCTCGCGCAGAACGCCGGGGTTTTCCGGGTGAGTTCGAGACCGGGGATCGTGAGCCAGCTGTTGGTCGCCCGGTCCATCCGGCCGCAGTGGGGCGGTTCTGAGGCGACGTGGGTGCGGCGCGTCCGAGGCTCCTGTACCATTGGCGCATGCTCTTTCGGCAGTTGATCGACAACGAAACCTCGACGTTCACCTATCTGCTCGCCGACGAAGCCACGCGTGAGGCGGTACTGATCGATTGCGTCTACGAGCAGCACTTTCGGGACCTGGCGTTGTTGCGCGAGCTCGAGCTTCGCCTGACGCACACGCTCGAAACCCACGTGCACGCCGATCACGTGACAGGGGCATGGCTGATGAAGCACGCCCTGAACAGCGCGATCGGTGTTTCGGGGAACGCCGGAGCAACCGGCGTCGACCTGCCCTACGCCCACGGCGACGTGATCGCCATGGGCCAGGTTCGGCTCGAGGTGCGGGAGACACCCGGGCACACGGCCGGGTGCGTCAGCTTCGTGCTGCCTGCCCAAAGAATGGTGTTCAGCGGGGACGCGCTCTTGATTCGCGGCGCAGGGCGCACGGACTTTCAGCAGGGCAGCGCCGAACGGCTATTTCGTTCGGTACGTGAGCAACTTTTGTCGCTGCCGCCCGATTACGCGGTGTATCCGGCGCACGACTACGACGGTCGCTGCTCGAGCACGATTTGGGAAGAACGACGCTGGAACCCGCGCCTCGGCGACGGCGTGCGCGAAGAAGACTTCGTCGGCTACATGAAGAACCTCGGTCTCCCTCACCCGAAGAAGCTGAAGGTCGCCGTCCCTGCGAACCTGGCCTGCGGAAAGCCCGCTGACGGCTCCGACGGGCCACGCCTACCCGACTGGGGCCCGGTCGTGCGCACTTACGCGGGTGTGTTGCAGGTCGAGCCCGACTGGGTGTACGCCCACGCCGGAGGCCTGACCATCGTGGACGTGCGCGAACTCGACGAAATCAAAGCCACGGAAATGGGTTTGCTGCCAGAGTCCGTGATCGCGCCGCTCAGCACGCTGCGCGATCACCTGGACGAAATCCCGCGCGATCGACCGATCATCGTGGTGTGCCCAGCCGGAGCTCGGTCCGCTATCGCCGCGACCATCCTCGAAAAGGCCGGGATCACGCGCGTGGCCAACTTGCGCGGCGGCATTCTCGGATGGCGAGCCCAGGGCCACGTCACCGAGCCGAGTAGCAGCGTAAAGATTTGACGCGCGCAGCGTCGGCCCAAGACTTCGAGGTGCGGCGGACGGACGACGATAGCGTCGCCCTCCGCGGCGCGCTCTCCGAAGAGTTCGTCGACACCGCCACCGCCACCCCCGTGCGCCTGGCAGACTTCAGCGAGCTGGCAGAGGCGGGCGAGTACTATGTCGAAGTCGAGGGCACGGCCGCAGCGTGAGCTTCCGCGTGGGCGACGACGTGTATGACGCCGAGTTCGTCAACGTCATGCGCGCCTTCTACCATTGGCGCTCGGGGCATCGACATCAGCCTCGACTATGCTGGGCGCCACTACCAGCACGCTGCCGGTCATCTGGAAGCGTCTGCCCGGCCGCGCTGCGCGCCGTTCCGTTCCAACGGCCGCGCGAGACGGACTTCGAGCTATGCGTCGACGACATCGCCTTCACATCGGCCGCGCGCAGCGACGCTTCGACGTGGGTTGCCAGCGGCGGCGGGGGCTGCACGCTCGCGCGACGACCGGCAGCTCCGGGTCTCGTTGCGATACCGCTGCTGTCCGGGCTCGGGTTCGCCTTGGGGCGGCGCCGCGCCAGTTAAAGCTCTAGCGCCGCGTGCGTGAGCCTACTTGATGCGTGTCTGGCACCCGAGCTCGACGCTCAGGCTGCCTTCGTCTTGCTGGACGCGGATGGCGTCGCATACGTTGGCACAAATGTTGATGGTGGTCGGAGCGGCCTCGTCGTCGTAATACCAACCGTTACCATCCGCCGGGCACGTCGGATCGTAGGTGAAGGGAACCTCACCGAGCGACGGTGACGTGTACTTCACGTTGACCTTGTTCTTGTCGAACTGTTCGCCGTTCGTCGGATCCGGGATCGCCAGGCTGCAGCTGAAGCTGAAATCGCGAATCGTATCGACGATCGTCTTGAACTGCACAGAGGTCGCGGTCGGATCGTTGGTGTCGATGATGAACGCCATGTCAGTGCCGCCCGCTTGCGCGAGCAGGTTCAAGTCGGTCACGGTATCCGGAGGCTCGGGCTCGCCCTCGATCACGGGATTGTCGACGCCGATCACGTAGGTCGGAATGGTGTCCGCGACCGCAGCAACCGCATCCGCGACTGCTTCTACCCGGTTGGGGTCCGGCTCACCGAAGCCGCCACCCGGGCACAGGGCCGGCATGCCGTCGGTGACGACCACCATGGTGTAGCGACTGTTGGGGTCAGCAGCTTGCAGCGCCTGAATCGCCTGGATGGTTCCCTCGACCGCCGGTAACGTCGGCGTGCCGAGGCGCCAGGTCATCGTGTCCGGGGGAGTCACGGCGTCGATCGCAGCCGAGAATGCCGCGGACGGCAAGGGCGTGACCGGCACGTCAGCGGTTGCGTAGTCAGCGGCGACGCACTCCTCGCCCATGCCCATGAAGGTCGTGCCGTCGGCGATGGGAGCCTTCTCGTTCGGGAAGAACGTGAGCGTGGCTGACATCCCTTTCGAGGACGGATCCTCGAAGAACGCTTTGGTAGCCGCAACCACCGGGTCCCACTTGAACGCGCGACTGAAGTACGATTCTTGCTCGCTGCCCATGCTCGCCGAGACGTCGAAGACGAACGCGAGCACCACCTTTTGCAGCGAGGTGGGCGTGTCGGCGGCCGCACAGGTCTCGTCCACCGGATCGCTCGTCCCGGGTTGGAACCCCGTAGTGATGTTGCCGACCGCGCTCCCATTGATTGCACTGGTCGGTGTACCCGAGGGTGCGGTCGTTCCGCTACCCGAGCTCGCTCCGCCCGTGCCGGAACCAGAGCCAGACCCCGAGCCGTCGGAAGCGGCGTTGTTGGTATCGTCCGTTTCGATGGTTTCGTAGCCACCCTCGTCAGACGAGCACCCATAAGTGGTGACGACGCTAGCAAGTAGCACGAAGCCCACGCCGGAGAGCCGGCTCTTCATTGGGGAACGCATTTTAGTACCTCCGTCGACCGCAGTGCGCAGACCACGACCATTTCCGGAACAGGAGGAGTATTGCTGGCGGCCGAAGTGCTGTCCACTGCGAAACGTTGCCGCGACAACCAGCGAACCTCTCTTTTCATGTGTAAGATCCCGTCGCCTAAGCCCATGATGTGATTGTGAACGGGCAACCGAAACGGGTTGGGCGATGACGCTTGCAGCAGCCCGAGGTTGCGGCAAATTGGCTTTTTCGAGCCCATTTGTCCCCGTTCGAGGCAGTGGGGCCTCGAGGTGCAAGTGGCGGCTCATGCAGAATCGATTTCCCAACTACCTTTCCGGGGCACGCGCTTTTCCGCCGCTTTGCCAGGCGCACCTTTTCTAGGTGCGACGGTATCTTCTGCCGCAACTCGCTGACGCAATCCACCGGTGCACTGCTGCGCGACGTGGGGGAATGCACCCCCGTAACCCAAGAAAATGTGAGCGTCGGATTTCGAGTACCCCCTGCAGGCACCGCACAGGCAGGTAAAGTGGGTTCCCTGGGTGATGCGCGCGTGTGCATTCAGCGGCGATTATTCCAGCCGTTGTGCGCGTCTGCACCGGCGAAACCCGGCAGGTGGGCGGAGCGGGCGCTGCCGCGGACGCGTTCGACGGTCGCGGCCCCCCGCCCCGCGAGCAACGCGACTGGTGGCGAACCGCCGCCGGAGCGACCCGGCGGCGGTGATCGCGAGCTAAGCCGCAGCGGTTTCGTAATCGGCGTCCGCTCGTGACTTCGAGGTGCGACCGGCAAGGAACAGATCGTCGACTTTCACCTCGGTGATGTACTTCGTCGTGCCGTCCGCCTCGTAGCTGCGAGTCTCGAGCCTGCCTTCCACCATGACGCGCGAGCCTTTGGTGAGGATGCCCGCTAGCGCTTCCGCACGCTTGCCCCACATCGTGAGCGTGTGCCATTCGGTCTTCTCCTTGAGCTCGCCGCTCGCCTTGTCTCGCCACGTCGCCGAGGTGGCAAGGCGGAAACGCAGCTTTGCGCCACCGTCGAATTCCTTGAGCTCGGGATCGGCGCCGAGGTTGCCTAGCAGAAAGACCTTGTTCATTGAGTTCGACATTTTGGGTATTCTCCGGGTTGAGGTTGATGAACCTGCTGCCCACTGGTGCATCGAGCGCGCCAGGCGCCACGCCCAGCAGTTTCGAGAACTTGCGCAGGGGTGCTGCCGTATCGGATGCTGGTGCCGCCGCCGGCGATCCAGGTGTCGCCACCCTGCGGGTTTCGCAAGCCGCTCGCGTCCGAGCGCCGCGATCCATGCGACGCCACGGCCGTGCGGGGGGACCTCCCTGTCCCCCGCATCGACCGACACGCCGAGCAGCTCCTGCACAGCACTGGGTTCAAGGACCCACCTGCGGCATTGCTCGGCACGCAGCGTGCCGCACGTGGACCCGTGTCCTCCATGCGGCGCATCGGCCGATTGTAAAAGAACGGGGCCTGTACTACGGAGCCGGAGTCTGGTGGCCCTCGAAACCCTTGCAGTCGTCAGCGAACGCGCTCCCGGCGAACCGGGCGGGCTGTCCGTCGCCGCCGAACGCATCGCCAAGCAGGCAGCTGCAAGCGGCGCACGCGTACACCTGGTCTCATGGTCCAAGCTGGCGGCCCCCGGTGCTCGCAGCGTGGCCGAGCATGCCGGGGTGACGCTGCATCACGTGGGGCGCCTGCCCGATCGCACCGACGCTTTGCAGGCGCTGACGGACCACCTGAGCGACGTCATCGCCGACCACTCCGTGCGACTGGTGCACGCCATCAACGCGGTGTACGCCGGCTATGCGGGCGTGGTCGCGGCAAGCCTCGCAGGCATCCCGGCGATCGTCAGCGCGCGCGGCAACGATCTCGATCGCGGCTTGTTCCGGAGCGATCAACTGCCGTTCGTGAGCCATGCGCTGACGCGCGCCAACATGGTCACTGGAGTGTCGCGGGCGCTCTGCGCCCAGGCGAGCCGCCTGTTTGGGCGCGAGGCGCATTTCGTGCCCAACTCCGTCGACGCGACGGCCTTTCGACCGGAAACGACAGACAACTCGCTGCGCGCTAGCCTCGGCTTGGGACAAGACCTCTGCCTCGGTTTCGTCGGCGAGCTGCGCGAAAAAAAGGGCATGCGCTTCCTGTTGCCCGCCTTCGCGGAACTCGCGCGCACGCGTCCCGTGCGCCTGTTGCTCATCGGGGGTGTACGCAGCGAATGCCGGGCCGCGCTCGACGAGTTTCGGCGCAGCATGCCTGCAGCGGCCGAGCGCCTGGTCGAGCTCCCTTACGACCGTAGTCCGGCGCGCCTGTCACGGCTGCTGGCGCTGTGTGATCTCGTGGTCTTTCCATCGCTCTACGAGGGCATGCCGAATGCTTTGCTCGAGACCATGGCCGCGGCGCGACCCGCGCTCGCGACCGACGTCGGCGGTCACCGCGACCTGATCGTGCACGGCGAGACGGGGGCGCTGCTCAGCACCCGCGACCTGGACCGGCTGCCCGAAGCCATCGGCGAAATGCTGGACCTCGGTGAGGCCGAACGGGCCGCGCTGGGTTCCCGAGCGCGCGCCCACGTGATCGCCGAGCACGCGCCGGCGAGCGAACAGAGCGCCTACGCCACACTCTACCGGCGCGCGCTCGAGCCCGAGCTGGAGCAGGGCGGCGCCAGCACCCGCGGGCTTTCAACCGCTTAGATGCCTCGAGTAGGCGTCGAGCAATACACGCTGCCGATGCGCCCAGGTGGCGCTTGCGCGCACGCGGTCGCGGGCCGCCTCGCCCAGCTCGCGCGCTAGCTCTGGGTTCTCCAATAGGCGCAGAATGGACTCGGCGAGCGCGCTCGGCCGCGCCGAGGTCGCGAGCAGCGCGCTGCGTTCGTGCTCGACGATCTCGCGCACGCAGGGCAGATCGGTGCTGACGATGGGACGCCCGGCAGCCATGTATTCGAAAAGCTTGAGCGGGCTACACCCTTGACGCAGGTTGCGTGCGTCGCGCCGCAGCGGGGCGACGCAGATGTCGCTCTCCGCGATGTGCCCGGTGAGCGCCTGCCGGGTGACTGGGCCAAGCACTCGAACGTGCAGCACGATGTCCAGCTTCCGCAGCACCCGGTCGAGTTGCTTCTGCCAGCTCTGGCGCATCGGCCCGGCCAAGGTCAGCAATACCGGGGCGCGCCGCACCACGCGGCGCAGCGCCATCAAGAGCTCGAGGACCCCCAGCCAGGGCGCGAGCGTCCCTGCGTAGAGCAGGCGCGGTGGAGCGCCTTGCCTCGGCCGCGCACGTTCCGCGTAGTCGCTGGGTTCGGCGGCATTCGGCAACACGATGCAGCGGGTTTCAATGTCGGGAGCACGCCCCACCAAATAGCGGCGCGTGGTGTCGCTCTGGGTGAAGAGCAGGTCGGCTTCGCCGAGCGCACGCAGCTCCAGCGCGCGCAACTTGCGTTGAAACTCGAGCGCGTCAGCCACGTGCGGGTAGTGATAGTCGAGCTCGACACTGAACAGCCCGTTGACCTCGAACACGCGCCGCACTGGCGCGTGCCGCGCGTAGGCCGCTGCGGCCTGGGCTTCGAACAGACCGCGGTAGTGGATCACGTCTGGCCGCAGCGTCATGAATTCGCGCGCCAAGCGCTCGCGAAAGGCCTCGCCTCGCCGCAAGAAGTTCGACTCGATGATTTGCAGCGGCACGTGCCGCCAGCGATTCAACGGCAGCGTGACGTGCCGGCCAGGCAACGTGAACAAAGTGACGTCGGCACCCGCGCCCACGAGCGCCTCGAGTAGCCGCGCCATGCGGGTACCGGAGCCCTTGGCATTCGGAAAGGGTTCGAACGCTGCGTACGCCAAGCGCACACCTTTCAAGCAGAGGCCGGTCGACATGCCGCGACCATACACGAAGCGCCCGCCGGCGCGGGCACTTCGCGCGGCCTGGCTCCGGCGCTGATTTGCGGCTCTGGCGCTCGAACCGCGCAACGTGTAGCCTGAGAAGCAGACGATGTACGACGTCGACGCGATCGCACGCGAGCCGCTCTTGCTCGAACCGCTCCGACGGAGTGTCCGCGAAGACGCGCCTCCGGCCTACCTCAGGTCGCTGAAACTGAAGCTGACGGCACGCTGCAACTTGAAGTGCGTCATGTGCCGCTATGGCCGCGGGTGGGCCCCTCCCGAGTTGCCGACCGAGACTTGGATGCGGGTGCTCTTCGAAGCAGCTGAACTCGGCTGCCGCAAGGTCCATTTCTCGGGGGGCGAAGTGCTGGTGCGCCCCGACTTCGAACAGCTGGTGGCGGCCGCCGCCCGAGAACGCATCAAGGTGACGTTCACGAGCAACCTGACGCTGCTCACCAAAGCGCGCGCGAAGCGGCTGCTCCACCACAAGATCGGGGGGATTTCCACCTCACTGGACGGCGCCAGCGCCAAAGTCCACGAGCGGGTGCGCGGCATCCCGGGCAGCTTCAAGCGCACCCTGCGCGCGCTCGAGTGGATTCGACGCTACCGCGACGGCGAACGGCCGCGCCTGCGCATCAACTTCGTGATGATGCGCGACAACTTCCGCGACTACCCGGCGCTGTTGCGCCTCGCTGGCGATCTCGGGGCGGTCGACGTGGTGCCCATGCCCGTCGACACCAAGCGCAGCAAACTGCGGCTCTCGAAAGGCATGATCCGTGAGTACAACGAGGCGATCGCGCCCGAGGTCAGCGAGCTGCGGCAAGCGCTCGGCATGCCGCTCGGCGAAAGCGCGGTGTATCCGTTCGGGCGTGCCGGCGGGGCGCTCGCTTTGAGCCGCCAGGGCGAATACGCGAGCGGTTACTATGTCGATCACCTGTGTTACGCGCCGTACTTGCATGCCTTCGCTGCTTGGGACGGCAAGGTCTACCTGTGCTGCATGACCAACGGCCGCATCGACGCCCTGGGAGACTTGAGTCGCCAGAGCCTGAAAGAGGTGTTTTTGGGGGAGCGCTTCGGAGAGATCCGGCGCAGCATGTTGAAGGCTCGGTTAGCTTCGTGTCACGCATGTGACATGGTCGTCAGCGAGAACCGTGCCCTCGACCTCGCGCTCGGCCCCGCCGTCGCCGTTGCTGCCAGCCCGCCGAGCGGGGCGATGCGTCACCTGCCGCTAGTTCCGTGAGCTAACGCCAGAGCTCGCTGGCGAGCTGACGTATCGCGCGCACGTCGCCGCGCGGCCGCAGCGCGCCTTGGTCTAGCCAGGCACGCACTCGGCGTTCGACCGCCGCGGGCGCGTGTGCCACCGTGGCGACTCGCTGCGCGCGGAGCTCTTGGTCGTCGTATTGGCGCGAGGCGGGTAGCGCGAGATGCCACACGCCGAGCGCCGAGAGCTCATAGGTGAGGTTGTAGCCAGCAGGACCCACCACCACGCGCGCCGAGAGATCCTCCGCGCTGAACAACGCTGCCTGAGTGCGGTCCACGGCGGGGCTGGGCTCGGCCCTCGTGCGCACGCCCGCGCGCTCCAGACGCGCCGCCAGGTGCTCTAGAAATGGGCGTTGCCGACTTTCGGTGCCCACTAGCAGCACGTCGGTCGCAGGCTCCCCGAGCGCGACCCCGACGTCCCGAACGACGCTGCCGAAAGGCTTCGCCCGAGGCGGCGCCCACCCGAGCCCCGGTTCCAGATCGAGGATCTCCGCGTAGCGCCCCAAGCTCGCAAGAAACGCGGGGGCCGCGGCGTCACGCCGGCAGCGCAGTAGCGCCACCCAGCGCGCTTCGAGGCGCTGGGCGGGATCCAGCTCGTGGGCGAGTCCCTCGGGGAAGGTATCGACGATGCAGTCGGTGGGCGCAAAACTCTCGAGCGCGAGCGCCCACGCTCGTGCGGGCGCGTCGCTCACCTCCCACACCGCGGAGGGATCGACACCCAGCGGCTGCACGATAGCGCGCGTGCCGGCGCTCACCAGCAGTCGCACCTCCGCGCCCCGCTGAGCCAGCGCTGCGCACAGCGCCCCCGTCCGCGTCGCGTGGCCTCGGCCGGCGCCGAGGCCATAGAGCAAGAAACGACGCGCCGTTAGCTGCCCTGCCATTCGCGGTCGACGTGGCCTCCGAACTTGCCGCCGCCCTTGTCGAACAGCGAGTAGTCCTCGGCACCGTAAGGATCGGAGAACCAATCCGCGCCCACGTAGTACCAGAAGAAGTAGGGGTCGTCGCGCAGGTGCGCCATGCTCGCACGCTGCGCAGGGTGCTGCGCTGCCGACCGCAGGCAGCCGATGCACGTCAAACCATAACCCTGTCCGCGCCCGTGGTCCTTGCAGATCGGCTTATGGCAGCGAACGCACTGCCCAGCTGCCTGCGCGTTGCACTCGTGTTTGAACAGAAGTCCGGCCACTTCGCGACACTTACTCACTGAAAATCCCTTCGTGCCTTCAGGCTGTCCCGAGTTCGGAAGCTCGCGCCAACTTGTAGCTGACGATCAGCGTCGAGACGAGATGGCGCGAGTCGAGCGGCGGCGCGTGGGACACCCACCCTCCTCGAGCGCGGGTGTTGGTGGACACCCAACTCGACCAAGTGAAAGAAGCCAGATGCGGTTCTACGAGCGCCTGTCGCAAGGTCAAACCATTCACGACCCTGCCCGTGGTCTGACGCGAGCGCGCGTTGGGACTGAACACCGTCCCCGACGCTGGCGTGAGACGCACGACCACCTGCTCCCGCTGCCTGCGCTTTATTTTCGTGTACTTTCGCTTCGGTTTCCGACGTTCCTTCACCAGCACGGTCACGGTCATGAGCGCGTGACTGCCGTCCTGCAACGGCAGCTTCAACGACAGCCATTCCTGCTCGTACTCCTGGGCGTTCTGTGCGGCGTTCCGCACGTGTCGGGTGTGAGCCGTGAAATCGAGGCCAACCGTGATCGCTTTCTTGGGTTTCAGCTCTGGCGCGAGCGTGCGCAACGTCCCGGTGAACGCTTCGAGGCGGCGATCGTCCACGTCGACCTTGTTCAACTTCTTGCGTCGCACGAACAAGTAGATGGCAATACCAATCGGAACGAGCCCGACGCCAAAGAGCGGGATCGTCAGGACGCCGCCGATCAAACACACCATCCCCCACAAGAAGAGTTGCTTCTTGATGCGCTCGGCTTCGTTGTCGCGTTCGTTCACTTCCGCCGCGTAGGTGAGCCAGTCGATCGCAGATCCACTGCCGGTGAACTGAACCTCCGCGTCGTGAGGATCCATGGGCTGCTCGCCCGGCAGCTGCGGCAGGCGCGCCAACAAGCCCTCGGGCAACGGCCAGTGATCGCCCGAAACGATCGGGCGGGCCGTCGCGCCGCCATGCAGCGCCGGCAGCCCCGCGATCACTGCGCCTGCTTGCGCCGCCGCCAGCGCGGGCGCGTGTGCAGCACCGGGGCTCGCCCCGGCCGCAGCCCCCGCTGGCCAACCCCCTGCCTGCCCTGGGCTTGGAGCCGGCCACGCACCCCCGGGCGGGATTGCGCCAGGCCCGGGTTGCCACTGCTGCGGCGGCGCGTCGTGCGGTTGCGCCGTGTAGTGCGGCTGCCGGGGATGCGGAGGCGGCGCCGCGTAGTGCGGCTGCTGGGGATGCGGAGGTTGCGCTGCGTACTGCGGTTGCACCGCGTGGTGCGGCGGCGGCGCTGCGTACTGCGGTTGCTGGGGATGCGGAGGTTGCGCTGCGTACTGCGGTTGCACCGCGTGGTGCGGCGGCGGCGCTGGCTGCGGAGGGAACGGAGCGGGTTGCGGAGGATGCTGCGCGGGGGCGCCCGGTGGCGGCATGGGCTGACCCGCAGATCCTGCGACGCCTCTCGCCGGCACGGCATCCATCACCAGCGTGCCTTTCGGGGCGAATTGGCCCTTGGGGCCGGCGCCCGGAGGACTGTTGCCGCTCTTCGAATCTGTCATGGAGCCCTGGGGTGAGGCGATCAGTATCGACGAACGCTTCCCGGGGTGTAAAGCGCGCCGTACCGCCGCTTCCTGCGCCGTCGAAGATGGGTAGCTCACCGGGGTAGGCAGCGAAAGTGATCCATGCCCCGCTCGTCCCCGAATGGCGGGACGCAGCGTTCCGGCATAGACGCCGCCCCTCAAAGTACACCGTGTCACCCGCCTGGGCGGTGTTGGACGCCTGGAACAGCGAAAACGGCGACCCCAGACTGCCGTCGCCACTCCGCTGGGAAACGCGTAATACTCCGCGGCAGCACCAGATTGGGTCCAAGCGACCACCGTGCTGCGGAGCTCAGCGCGACGAACCAGGAAGGGGGCGAATGCATGAATCGCCGACGATAACCCGGCCGCCGGGCCCCGGAGCGACAAGAGCACGCACCCGCCAAAGTTCCATGCGCGCGGTGCCTCGATTTTTAGCGACACTGATAGAACCCAGTCGCGCTTGAAAGGACACGCCTTTCGCTGCGTCACTTTCGGTGGCAGGCGCGATCCGTCCCGCCTTGTCGAGCACCCGCAGGCCAAGCGCCAGGCGCCGGGAGACCGACCGCGTGACAATCACAGCGCGGAGGGCGGCGCCCTCGGAACGGCTCAGGGAGAGATCGGAACCGTGCGGGCGTGCGCCGCCAGCGTGGGTTATACTTGCCGGGCGGGTCCGGTGGAAAGGCGCGATCCAGCAGGCGGAATGGCTATGGCAAAAGAGAATCAAGAGACCGTGGGCGGAGCGGACGAGCTACCCCTGAACGATTCGGAGTTCGAGGGCACGGAACACGACGACCAGAGCGAGGGGGACGACACTCCTTTCGTGGGTCATGGCGCCAGGCACGAAACCGCAGACCTTTTTGGAGACGGCAGCGACCGCGACGCGACCGGAGACGATCATGTCGTGAGTGCTCCGCCGTCGTTGGCGATGTGGCTCGCAGACGAATTGCGGCCAAGTCCTTCCAAGTCCGCCCCGCCCCTCGCGCCTGCTTCGGTCGGTCACCCCGAAACGCTGGCACCGGTAGCGCTGCCGCAAACGGAGCTCAGCGAGGAAGATCTAGCGGTGCTCCCCCCTGGCTCCAGACCCGGTGAATCGCGGGCGGGCCTGCGCGCTGGAATTTTGCTGCTGCTGGGCGCCGCGGCAGCGGTGTTCCTCTTCAGCTACGCGCGCTCTCCAGCCACGGCGCCGCAGGCGCCCACCGAAGCCGCCGCGCAGCCCCTAACGGACACCGTCGATCGTGGCTCCGCGCCATCACCAGCGCGTGCCAACGACTTCGCCTCCCCTGAGGCAACCACGACAGACGCGCCCGCAGCCCGCAGGAACGCTCATGGTCAGTGGCTGCCGCCCGCCGCTGGCGATGAGACGGCACTCGACGAGGAAGCTCGCTTGCGCGGTCCCTCGGTCGGGCGTTTCCCCGATCTACCCGCCGAGTACTGGTCCGAGTTACGGCGCAAGGAGCTCGAGAGCCGTGCAGAACGCCAGCGCCAGCTCGCCGCAGAGGCCCTCGCGCCCTGACGGCACGAGCGGCTGAGTGCCGCTCGGTTGCAGCAGCGACGACGCCAGCCGGCCCGACGGTCATGGGCGCCCGAGCGATCGCCCACAGCGTGGGGCGGCGCGACCCCGTCGCCTCGTTCTCGTAGACATCGGCAGTCCGCTCTCCCAGGCTACACCGATGCAAGCGCTCGGACGAGGGAACTCCGACGTCGGTCAGAAGCGAAGCCAGAACGAGGATCGCTACGTCATCGATGACGAGTTAGGTCTGTACGTCGTGAGCGACGGCATGGGCGGTCACGCCGCGGGTGAGGTCGCGGCCGAAACCGCCATCAACGCTGTGGTCGAGCACGTGAAGGGCGCGCGCGAAGAGCTCGCAGGGCAGAACGGCGGGGTCGTCGAAGCGGCGCGCTTGGTGGACATCGGTCGCACCGCGGTCGAACACGCCTGTGCCGAGGTGTATCGATTGGCGACCTCGTCGTCGGAGTATTCGGGTATGGGGTGCACGCTGACCCTACTTTTGGTGACGGGGAACCGCGCCACGCTGGCGCACGTCGGCGACACCCGCCTCTACCTGCACCGCGGCGGCCAAACCTACCAAATGACTACGGACCACACGTTCTCCGCGGAGCTCGTGCGCTCGGGTTACTTGAAACACGAGGACGCCAAGAAGCACATGTACTCGAACGTGCTCACGCGTTGCATCGGCAGCCAACCCGCGGTCCAGATCGACACGCTCGGGTTCGAGGTATTCTCGGGAGATAGGTTCCTGCTGTGCTCGGACGGCCTGAGCGAGTACGTCCCCAATCTGGACTGGCTCAGCGCGTCGCTAGGCGCAAACGATCCGGGAAAGATCCCCGATCACCTCATCGCCTTCGCTAACGAGGCCGGCGGCCACGACAACATCACCGCGGTCGTGGTCGAAGTCGATGACCCCACTCCGGAGTTGCCGGAGCCGCGACGCGACAGTCTCTACGACAACGACGCGCTCGCGGGGATCTTCTTGTTCCACTCGCTCCCGCTAGTGCAGCTCGAGCAGGTGCGCAGCGCCTTCGAGGTGCGCTTGTGCGGAACTGGCGAAACCCTGGTGAGCCAGGGCGAGCCCAACGCGACGCTGTGGATCGTCGCGGACGGCGCCGTAGAGGTCTCCAAGGACGACCAAGTGATCACGGTGCTGGGTCCGGGCGGGCACGTGGGTACGGGAACGCTGTTGTGCCGGAGAGCTGCAGGGGCCACGCTGCGCGCTCGCACACCCTCGCGAGTCCTGGCACTCGAAGGGCAAGCGCTGCTGCAGCTCGCGCATTCGCATCCGTGGCTCGGCCTGGCGTTGCTCGAGAAGCTCGCCACATGGCTCAGCGGTAACTTGGCGCCAGGCGATGCGCCGGCTCACACACTGCAGTCGGCAGCACCGGATCGCTGGTTCTGAGCGCCTCACGCTCACGACCCACGGTGGGTCGCGACGGCCTCCCCCTGGGATTTCGCACCCGGGGTCGCACCGGTTTCCAGCTGGACCGTAATCAAGGGCTCGTCTGGCCCGGGCAGCTCATCTCGCGCCTGACAGCACCCCTTCAAACTGTGGACAAACCCTTGCGGGCCAGCGCCCCCAGCCCTGAGCGACTTAACTTTCGACGCACTTGGGTCGATTCTTTGTGTCGCCCCGGAGGACCAGCTGGGGTATGTCGAGAACTTCGAAAGTAGGAATCGCCAACGTCCTAGAGTGTGTAATACGGCCGAACTCCCCGCGACGGTGGCGGGCAGCGCCGAAGACGTGCGCTGCCATTCAGGAGATAGAGAAACGAAAAATGGGTAGACGACTTTTTGTAGGCAGCCTTAGCTGGAACACGGATGACGATGGCTTGCGGGCTGCTTTCGAACGCTTCGGCACAGTCGAAGATGCCAAAGTCATTACGGATCGGGAGACGGGGCGCTCACGCGGTTTCGGCTTCGTAACCTTCGAAGAAGAAGCAGCCGCGCAGAACGCGATTCAGGAGATGAACAACTCCGAACTCGATGGGCGCACCCTCGTCGTGAATGAAGCCCAAGAGCGCGCACCGCGTGGCGGTGGCGGCGGTGGCTTCGGTGGCGGCGGCGGCCGCAGTGGCGGCGGTGGCGGCGGTGGCGGTGGCCGTGGTGGTCGCAGCGGCGGCGGTGGCGGCGGCGGCGGTGGTCGCGGCGGTCGCGGCGGCGGTGGCGGCGGCGGGAGCCGTCGTCGCGGTGAACGCGGCGAACGCTGGTAGGCACGCGCTGATCCAGGCTGAGCTGGGCGGGTCTTCAATGAACCGCCCCGCTCGGCCGGTCACGCCCCGGCCCGCTACGTGCGGGTCGCTGTGCGCTTTCCTTTGTGGTTAGCGACCTGTGTGCGGATCCGACGGATCCGAATGCGGATGTGTGCGTCGCCTCCTCGTTTCCGAGCCGTGGCGATGCCAGGGCAGCGTCGTGGGGAGGCGGGCGACGCCGGGAAGCCGGCTTTGTTCAAACCTCGTGCGCTCAGCGTCCTCGTAGCCCCGCGTGCGGGCGCTCACTCGATTGCGCCCTGCCTCACCCGGTGACGCTACCGAGCGCTAATGAGCGAAGCGGCGGATGCGAGCCGCCACGGGACTATCCGGGTAGCGCTTGAGGAAGCTTTGCGCAAGCCTCGACGCTTCGGCGCGATTGCCGGCCAGCGCGAGGGCTTCGATGTGCAACACCTGCGCCTCGAGCGCCAGCTTGCCCCGGGGGAACCGGCGCTTGTACTCGAGCGACTGCGAAAGGGCGAGTGCGCCATTGCCGGCCTTCGTCGCGCGGCTGACTGCTTCGACCAAGGCGAGCTCGTCACGTAGGCTTGCGTGGGCGTCGGCGGCAGGCTTCCGTGCGGTGGGGCGTGGCTGAGCCGCCGGCTTGTCGACGGACGCAGGCGTTGGCTCGGTCGCGACCACACCGTCGTCGGCGCTGCCTGCGCTTTCGATAGCGGGGGTGTCGCTCGCCGGCGTCGCGACATGCGCAGGTTCCGCAGCACGGCTGAGGGGCGGTCGATCGCTCACTGCCTCTGTCACTCGTGCGCGTTGTGCGAAGTATACGCCCGCACCAATGGCGCCGATCGAGACCACGGATGCGGCGGCCAGGATGCCTTTGCTCGCCAACAGCTTTCCGACGAAGCCAGTGCTGGCAGCAGCTTCGCCCGCCGCGGTCACGCCCGCGCTGGCACCGAGCACCCCCAAGAGGCGCGCCTGAGCTGCCGGAGAAAGACTCACGTCACGTCCAGCAGCCAGCAACTGCGCCTCGATCTCGGAGTCTTGCGGATGAAGCAGTGGATCCATCACGCGCTCTCCTGAGTCGCGCCAGCCTTGAGCGCCTCGATGCGATCGCGGAACATGCCGCGGGCGCGACGCAGCCGCGAAGCCACGGTACCGGGCGGGAGCTCGAGCAACTCTGCGATCTCCGCCATCGTCAGCTCTTCGAAGGTGTGCAAGATGAAGACACTGCGCAGCTCTTCGCTCATGCTGTTCAAGACGGAGTCGAGCAACTCGCGAAACTGTTTGCGCTGTGTCAACTCGTCGGGCTGAAACGGCGGAGCGCGGAGCGGGTGCGGATCTTCTTCCAGCACCTCGCGCTTGCGGGCCAGGCTACGGCGGGCGTGCGCCGCAATGTGCGCAGCCGAACGAAACAGAAAGGCCCGCTCACACCCGGGACGGATGTCGTTGAGCCTGCGGTCGGCAACGATGTAGACGCGTTGCACACAGTCATCGAGCTCACGGGCCGGAACACCGAGGTTGCGCAACGTGCGCGCGACGAAAGTGCCATGTTCACCCACCATAGCGCGCAAACGTTCTTGTCGTTCTGTCAGGGCTTTGGGCAAAGAACCTGCTCGATGCAATGGGCGGGTGATCCCACCAGGCAAGCTCGGATCCTGGCATGACCTGGTAATTGCCGCAAACACCAACCTTGATCACCCGATTGCCAGTACGGCTGTCAGAATCCGTAGAGAGCACCCACCGAGACGCTCGCCCCCGCCGGTCGGGAACTCGAAACCACTTCCAAGCCAGGCCCCAGGGCGAAGGCTCGATCGACCAGCGGTAGCTTGAAGTCCGCCACGCCAAAAAGTTCCCAATGATCGCTCAGCGGCACGCGGGCCCAGAGAGCGAGCCCCACGGAGTAGAAGCCGCGCGAAACGGCCGCGGCTTGCTCGACCTCTACACCTTCAGCGCGAATCAACCCTGCTTGACCCACTCCACACACGAGCAGCGTGGGACCTGCACCGGCGCGCAGCGGGCACGCCAGCAAGTTCGCCGACCACCAGTCGATCTTCAACGGATCAGCGCCACGCGTGAGCCTCGTCCCGAGGTACTCGAGCCTCAACGCGAACTCTAGCGGGAGCAGCTGGCGCCCACTCGTGTCCCGTACAGCGGCGACGACACCTCCACCCACCGCGGCCTTCGGTTCGAAAGCGAAGCTCACCGAAAGCACGGGGCCGATCGACCAGAGTGCCGCTTCCCCAGCGGCTTCGGTCGGGGGGGGCACGCGGCCAAACGCTGGCTGGCTCGCTCCGCTGCCCGTCTGCCCGCGAGAAGTCGCCTCGCCGTCCGCGCCGTCGGCTGCGTCCGACGCTGGATCCTGCGTGGTGTTGGCCGCGCCAGTCGTGGAGGAGGCGCCATCGGCTTCGCTCAGCTCGTCCTCCGACATCACCGTCAGGTTCGCTTGGGGATCGATGCTCAGCGCCGCGCTCAACGCGAGCGCCCACACCACGTCGGGACAATCCACGCCTTCGAAGGTGCGGGTACCCGGCGGTCGCCCCTGTTGAGCCACCTCGAGCGTTCCAGCGAACCCATGACCCGACCGCACGATGGCCACCTGCAGCGTGAGGGCATCCGCCGCATTCGACAGCAGCACGCGCTGAGTGTGCATTCGGAGGCGCGTGATGAAACGCCCCTGTGTCGGGCAACTCGCGGGCGCGGAGTAAGTCAACGCCACGGGTACCGCGTCTTGCGCAGACACCTGGCTCGCAACGAGCCACAGGCAGATCGCAAGAAGCACGGTGCGACGCACGGTCATCCCTAGTTGCACGCTAGCTCGCACACGTGTTCGTGCAGCCGCACGTTCGCAGCAAGAGGCTCCGCGACCGGCCAGGTACGACGCTCATCGCGCCCCGCTGAAGCGTCCGTCGACGACGAATGCTGGATGGATCATGGCTCGATGAAAGCTTATCGCGCATCTAGGCCGCGTCACCAACACACGATTGTCGCGGCAGACAAAACGCTCCGTTCCGCGGCCGAACAGCGCTGTCCGCGCGGTTCCGGACGCCCGGACCCGCTGGCATCGCAGCTCGGTCGCAGCGTTCCACGTGGGGGGCCGTCCCAACACGTGGCCCGGGTGATCACGCTGCGGGTGCGTGGGAATTCAGTGCGATCTCCGATACCATCTCGAGACCACTTTCTCGCCTCGGCGACCGCCACCACTTGAAAATGGCGGGTGGGCTATCAGCAGTTTCACTGCATGACCCCTGTCCGCACCACTCCGATCGCGTCGATCGACCATTAGCCCATGCGTCGTACTTTCCTGCAGCCTGCCCCTGTCCGCCCCACTCGTCCCCGTCCGCGTTCCCGCAAGTTCGTGGCCAGCGCGCTCTTGGTGGCGCTGCCTGCGTGCAGTGATCCAGATCCCGCGCCTTCCGCCACCGAGACGGGCACGCAGGCCAGCGTGACCGTCACTGCCTCGTCAGGTCCTACCGCGACGACGAGCAGCAGCGCGTCGACGACGCACACGGCCACGTCGAGCGCGACAGCGGCGGCATCCACCACGAGCGCGACCACTGGCTCGTCGAGCAACGTGTCGTCCTCCAGCAGCACCACGGGCATGAGTGCCAGCGTCACCACGGGCGACGCCACGACCGCCTCGGCGACGACAGCGGGCGCTGGCGGCGCGACGTCTAGCGGCAGCGAGACCAGCACCTCGGGCGCCGCCGATGCCATGCCAAGCGACGGCTGCGGCACGCCGAGCGACCCGCCCGCGACGCTGAACGTCGCCAACGAGTACATCGTTACCTTCCCGCCGAGCTACGACGGCACCACCCCCATTCCGCTCATCTTCGGTTTGCACGGCGCCGGCCGCACCAACACCGACTTTCGCCAGACTGACGCTCGCACGCAAGACAGCGACCTCGAAGCCACGTACATCATGGCCTACCCGAAGAGCTCGGGGAACGACTGGACCGGACAGCTCAGCACCAACATCGGTCGCGTCGAGGCGCTCCACGAGCGTTTGCTCAACGACTATTGCGTCGACACCAGCCGCGTATTCGCCACGGGGCACTCGTCGGGCGCGCAGTTTACGACCGAGTTCCACTGCCAGCGCGACGGGATCTTGCGCGCGGTTGCCCCCGTCGCGGGTTCGGAGTTCGGCAACAACTGCGCGCCCATCCCCACGTTGCTCATCCATGGCGAAAACGACAGCGTGCGCGGCAACAACGGCTCTGCGCATGTCGAGAAGTATCGCTCGTGGAACGCCTGCGGCTCGATGACGATGCCTTACGAGGTCGCCACCTGCAACAGCGCAGCCGGCGGCGCTCAAGTCAATCCAGGTTGCGTCGAGTACCAAGACTGCTCGGCCAGGCTCATCTGGTGTTCGCACGACGATCCGAACTACAACGGCGGCACGAACCACGGCTGGCCCTGTTTCGCGAACGATGCGATCTTCGATTTTTTCGCGACCTTCTAGTAAAGCCAGCCGAGATTCGCGCGCTGCTCTCGCGCCGCGAGCTATGAGCTCGGAGTCGGCGTTTGCGCTCGAGGCGCCCAATCGAGGAAGCGCTCGCGCACGGCCGGCGTCGGGACCAAGCATTGCTCGCTCTGGCCGAACCAGCGGTAGCGGTAGCGCACGAGGAACGCGTACAGCACGTCGCGCAGCGCTCGCGGCACCAACCTTCCGAGCAGGCTGAGCACGCGCCAGGCCCCACCGAGTCCCCGAGCCACGCGTAGCACGGCGCTGGAGCGCAAGTAGACACGACCATCTTCGATCAATGCCATCGTCTCGAGTGGCATCTCCGCCAAGCCGAAGGGTGCGAGCAACTGCTTCGCGACGTCGGACTGCAACGAGGCAAAGCGAAAGTAGCCCGCTGGGTCGCGTTCGAGGATGAACTTCACCGAGTCGTTGCAGACGTTGCAGACGCCGTCGAACAACACGACCGCGTGTGCTCCAGCGCCGAGCGTCGAAGTCTCTACAGCGGGCCTTCGTCCGCCGTGGGTGTCAGAACTTGGAGAAGTGCGCATGACCAACAGACAAACTGGAATACAGTGCAAAGTATGGTGCCTCGTCGCACCCCGTCAAGACGAGCTCCCCAGCCCGCGCGAACCCAGCCTTCCCGCAATCCATCACATTTCTCGAGCCGCCAGCGGTCGCCGCGCCGCTGGTCTCGCGTAGGGACGCACGCGCCACGTCACACCTCGCCGCACTCACGCGCGGTATGCGCATCTCGCAAACGTTTCTCGTCGGTGGAACCGACATTGCGCATTTTGTTGCTGGTGATGAATGTGTGGTCGCGCTGCCGACACTGCTCGACCTACACGTCGGAATGTGAAAAAAATAAGGCCGTTCGAAGGGCCGCTGCGGAGCATCCGCCCCGGTTCCGAGCGGAGGACCTTTCTCAATGCAGCGTACACGGACATTGTTGACGCCCCCCGTACTGCTTCTGCTCGCAGCGGGCTGCTCGGGCGGGGGTATCGACGCGCCCGCCGGCAACCCTGCCGACTCCGTCTCGAGCGGTCCCAGCGGCACTAGCGGATCCTCGGTGGGCGGCGCGAGCGGCGCGACGACGACCGCCAGCGGTAGTCCCACGACGACGACCACGGGTGGCGTGCCCGAACAACCACCGCCGAAGCAACCCGAGGTCGAAACGTCCTGCCCCACGACGACCGTATCTCACACACCGCTGCGCCGGCTCACGCGCTTCGAGTACCAGAACAGCGTCCGCGATCTGTTGAACGTCGACGTGACGGCGGTGAACGGCTTTCCCGCAGACAACGCCACCGAAGGCTACAACAACAACTCCCGCTTGCAATCTGTCTCCGTGCCGCTGGCGGAGCAGTACGTCTATGTTTCCGAAACGCTCGCCAGCCTCGCTGTTCAGAACCTGCCTGGTCTGACCACTTGCGACCCCGCCACCACCGGCGAAGAGGCGTGCGCGGCCGAGTTCGCGCGGAGCTTCGGCCGGCGCGCTTTCCGGCGTGCGCTGACCGCGGAAGACGAGCAGATGTTCATGAACGCCTACGCGCTCGGCAGAACCGACGGCAGCTACGCCGAAGGGCTCGAGGTCATGATTCGAGCTGCACTGCAGTCGCCGCACTTCCTGTACCGACTCGAAGTCACCCCAGCTTCCGATCCCGCGGCGGGCCTGGTACCCCTTGGCGCGTACGAGGTGGCCACGCGGCTCTCGTACCTGATCTGGGCATCGGGTCCCGACGACGGGTTGCTCGACGCCGCGGCGAACGGCGAGCTCGCGACTCCCGAACAAGTAGGCGCCAAAGCCCGTGAAATGCTCGCCTCCCCCAAGGCCTTGACCGCGCTGAACGACTTTTTGAGTCAGTGGTCCGATCTCGACAAGCTCCCGCTCACGTCCAAGAACGCAACGCTGTTCCCGATCTATTCCGCCGACGTCAACGCCGCGATGCGGGGGGAGCTGCCCGCGCTGCTGAACCACATGCTCGGCTCGGGTGACCACTCGCTCCGCACGCTGCTCACGACGAACCTCGCCTTCGTCAACGCGCCGCTGGCCGCCGTGTACGGTGTGCCAGCGCCTGCGGCCGGCGCTACCGAGCTCGTACAGGTGACGCTGCCCGAAGAACAGAGCCGCTCCGGGCTCTTGACGCAGGCGGGCTTCCTCTCTGTGATGAGCCACCCCGATCAGACGTCGCCGGTGCTGCGCGGCAAGTTCGTGCGCACGATGCTGCTCTGCGACCCACCCGATCCGCCCCCCGACAACGTCGACATCTCGATCCCCGAGGTCGACTCGGCCGCGACCGCGCGCGACCGCTTCTCGGCGCACCTCGGCGCCGGCGCCGGTTGCGCCGGCTGTCACGCCAAGATGGACCCGATCGGGCTCACCCTCGAAAACTTCGATGCAGTGGGCCAATTCCGCACCACCGAGAACGGCCAGACCATCGACGTCAGCGGCGAAATCCTGCAGCTCGATGAGGCCGCGCTCCAGGGCGAGTTCGTCGGCGCGCGCGCTCTCGGCGAAAAGCTCGCGAACAGCGAGTTGGTACGCGACTGCGTCGCCACGCAGCTGTTCCGCTACGCGGCGGGCCGGCTCGAGGGACTCACCGACGCTTGCTCCATCGCGACCCTTCAAGACGGCTTCACGGCTGCTGACGGCGACCTGGTGGAGCTGCTCGTCA
The DNA here is from genome assembly GCA_025937785.1 of Polyangiaceae bacterium. Classification (GTDB taxonomy): domain Bacteria; phylum Myxococcota_A; class Polyangia; order Polyangiales; family Polyangiaceae; genus JAICQQ01. Next base: position 23,272 of record JAICQQ010000007.1, on the reverse strand, counting down.
GCATGACGCAAACCGATGCTTTCCTTTACAAGGGCCAGGTGACCCAGTGACTCGACGCCCCAGGACCTCTCAGCCTCTGCGCTTCACGCGACGAAACCTGCTGCGTGGCTCGCTCGCAGCGACCGCGGCCATTCCGCTGTTGAACGCGCAGCGCGTCGTCGGTCAAGACGAGCCGATCCGACGCCTGATCGTGGTTTCGTATCCGAACGGCACCCGCGGCAGCATGTTCTGGCCCAGCGGGACAGAGACGGACTTTCAGCTCAACACGTTCACGGCGCCGCTCGAGCCGTACAAGGACAAGCTGGTATTTCTGAAGGGCATTCGCCTCAACGATTCGCTGCAGAACGGCGCGCTCGGGGGCACGTTGGGCTCCGAGCACGCCCGCGGCACCGGCGGCATGCTCACGGCGCGCCCGCTCAACTCGGGCAGCGAGTTCGAAAGCTTCGGAAACACCACCTCCGGTTGGGGCAGCGGACAATCCATCGATCAGCTCATCGCGGATCGCATCGGCTCCGACAACCGGTTCAGCAGCTTGCAGCTGGGGGTTCACGTACGCGACAACGAGGTGCGCGCGCGCATCTCGTATCGAGACTCGAACCAACCCGTGCCCCCGCGCGAAGATCCGGCCGAGGTATTCGATACGTTGTTCGGGGCGACCGACGGCGCTCGCCTGCGCGCTCAGCGTCAGAGCGTGTTCGACATGTCGTACGCAGAGACAGAGCGCTTGGCCGGCATCGTCGGTGCCGAGGACAAGGCGAAGCTCGACGCGCACCTCACCTCCATGCGCCAGATAGAAGAACGCCTGGTGAGCGCCGAAGGCGCGGGCAGCTCGTGTGTGGCTCCCGCGCTGCAAGACGTCGACACCTCGCAGGACAGCCAGTACCAAGAAGCGGGGCGCCTGCAGATGGATCTCGCCGTAGCGGCGTTGGCGTGCGACCAGACGCGTGTGGTCACATTGCAGTGGTCGTACTCGGAAAGCGAGCACCTGTTCCAGTTCTTGCAGGCCGGGGGCCGCGCCATCGACGGCAACCACCACGGCATTTCTCACGATTTCTCGTCCAGCGGCGCCAACTTCGACGCCTACAACACGATCCAGACCTGGTATCACGAACAGCTCGCCTACTTGCTCGGCAAGCTCGCGTCGTACCAGGAAGGCAGCGCGACGCTGCTCGACAACACGCTAGTGCTGTGGGGGACGGAGATCGGCGAGTCCACGACTCACGCGCTCACCACGATGCCGTACCTGCTCGCGGGTGGGGCAGGCGGACGTATCCAAACCGGTCGCTTCATCGACTACGGTGGAAACGAGCAAGACAACAACCAGATGTTGGTGTCGATCGCCCACGCCCTCGGCGTCGACGACCTGACCTCGTTTGGCGATCCCTCGGGTACCCCCGGTCCGCTCCCTAGCCTCGCCTGAGCGGCGACCGCTACTTCAGGCGTTGCTTCGCGGCCTGGCGGACCTTCTGGCGAAAGGCACGCGACTGCGCTACTTGCAAACACTCGCCGAGGGGCAAGGCGTGGACCACCCGATCGAGCGTGGCGCCGTCGACCGCGGGGTTCGCCAGCAGCGCATGGCGCACTTCGGGCCTCCCCAGCCAGGTATCGTTCGCAACGATGGCCTCGAGCAGCGGTTTGGGGAGCGTGGCGTGCTGTGCGATGCGCGCCACCTCGGGAGCGGTGAGATCCGGGTTCTGTAGGAGCTCGCCCCAGACGCTGCTGCCGAAATGCTGCTCGAGCGCGACACGCTCGCGCAGTGACCCGGTGCGCGCCACGACCTCGCGATCGGCGGCGCCCAACTCGGAGACCACGCGGCTCTGCAAGGGAATGGGCAGCTCGGAAGGGCGCGGCACCGAACTGGCGAACCGATGCAGAGCTCGGCGCTCGGCTTGGGTCAGCTCCGCGAGCTTCACTCCCGTGCCCGGCAGCGCACCGTCGCGATTGATTCCACATGACGTCGCCCCAGCACTCGAAGCTCGAGTCAGCGCCGGGGCGAGCGAACACCAGGCGCACGCGGCTCCCCTCTTCTGCGGCGAGGTGGCCCTCTACGAACGCCCGCCCCTTGATCAGGTTTTCTTCGTAGTCGCGCTGCAATGCCTCGACGGATCGGTAGCGGACGTGGAGGACGGGTGGCTGGTGGATGTCGGAAACGTTTGAAATGCTAGAAATGGCCGATTGCAAAACTCCCAAGTCTAGCGCGCGCTTCCCGGTCGCGCCGATCGAGTCGCGAAATGAGTGCGAGCGCGGATCCCCCTGTGACCAAACGGGCGTGGCGCCGAAACGGGCCGTGCCGGGGCCCTCGGACCCCGGAATGCGGCCGCCGCTTGAGCGCGGATCAGGCGATCACGCCAAGCCGCCGTTGATGCCGATCACCTGCCCGGTGATGTAAGCCGCAGCGTCGCTCGCGAGGAAGGCGACGAGCTGCGCGACCTCGTCGGCGGTTCCGAGCCTGCGCATCGGGACGAGCTTTACGATTTCGTCCGCGTGCTCCTTCGAGAGCATGTCCGTCGCGATGGGTCCTGGTGCCACCGCGTTCACGGTGATGTTGCGACGCGCCAGCTCGCTGGCGAGCGATCGCGTCGCGCCGATCAAGCCGGCTTTCGCGGCGGAGTAGTTGACTTGACCGCGGTTGCCCACGAGCCCGCTGATCGAGCTGATGTTGATGATTCTACCCCAGCGTCGGCTGACCATCGGCATCACGAAGGGCTGCGTGACGTTGAAGAAACCATCCAACGTGGTGCGGGTGACGCGCTGCCAACTCTCGCGCTCGAGCACCGGAAACAGCGCGTCCTCCGCCACCCCGGCGTTGTTGACGATGATGCCAATCGGAGGCGCGTTCCGGAGCAACGGTTCGATGGCAGCGCTGACCGCGTCCGCATCCGCGACGTCGAACTTGGTCAAACTCGCGCTACCTCCGCCCGCTTCGATGCTCGCCTTCACCCGCTCGGCGGCGGCGTCGTTCGCACGATAATTGACGATGACCGGGTGGCCTACGCTGGCGAGCCGCAGTGCGACGGCCTCACCGATGCCGCGGCTACCGCCTGTCACCAACGCTGCAACGTCTTGGGGGTTCACCCGATCCTCCGCCGGTCACCGCATTCGTCGCGCGTCTCCATCAGCGTCAGCCCTAACGTACCGCAGAAGCCTTCAAAACGCGAGCATCGCCCCCAGCGAGGGCTGAAGCACGAAGCCCACCTCGGGGAACATCAAGAGGCCCCCAACCTGGGGTACCACGCCCAAGTTCCGATAGACGGGCACGAACACACCCACGCCGCCGCCGACGAAGCCGCGCCCGAGCCGTCGCGTCGCCGTCACCTCGACCTCGGGCAGCGTCGCGGGCGCCGACTCGTAGTCGCCCTCCGCATTGATGCAGTCCTGAAACTGGCCACGACTGGGCTCGGTGGAGCAGTCGCGGACGACCGCGTCTTTTTGAAGATCTACCTGCGCCAGTCCGCCACCGAGAAAAACGAAGGGCCGCACGCGCTCCGTCTCCGTCCCAAACAGCCAGTAGCTCGCGCGCGCCTCCAGATGGAGAGGCAGAAAAGCCGGCTGATCCACCCCCGACGGGGCGCCGTTGAAGGCAACGCCGAGCCTGCCCCCGACGGTCAGTTTCGAGAGCACGCTCCGGTCGTAGCTGAGCATCACGCGCATGCTGCCGCGCGCGAAGCCACCGACGGACGTCCCGGGGTATGGATCCCCGGGCTCGCCGTCTTCGAGAGCAATCGCCTCGGGGAGCTCGCCCGGGTAGGTGCGGCCAGTCTGGGTCGCCACGCAGTCGAAATCCGTGTCTCGCGTCGAACACACGTCATCGCCAGCTACCGGCCCGAAATCTATGGCGAAGTGCAGACCGAACGCCGAGAAGGGACTCGAGGTCTTCCCGGCTGCTCTTGCCGTGCCGTCGCAGAGACCATCGACGCAAGCCCCGCCCGCTGGGCAATCCGCGTCCGCTCTGCACTCACGGCTCACTTCGCAGAAGCCTTCGCGCTCACAGTACAGCCCCTTCTGGCACTCGCGCGAGGCTGTGCACGCTTGCCCCCATTCCCGATCGCCTCGCTCGGTCGCTGCGGCAGGATCGGCGCAGCCCGGAAAGTCGGGGGGGCAGGTCTCCCGGGCCTCGCAACGCGCGCGCGCCTCCGCTCCGGGAAACGCCGGAGGTGGCTGGTCGACTTGCTCGCTGACACCCACGACGAGCGGTTCCTTCAGATTGCCGAGCGTGGCGACCAGCCCGCCCTCTCGGTTCGTGAGTGTCACGAAGTACTCGAGCGGCCCTGCAAACTCCGTGACACTACAGGGAACCTCCGCTTGGAAGCGCTGTCCTTTGCCGGCCGGCTCCGCCACGTTCATGCGCACGGACACCCAATCGTCGGCGTTGAAAGCATGGTAGCGCAGCGTGACGCGGGCCGACGCCAAGTTCGTCTCGCACCACACCGGCAGCACGCGCCGCGTCTGCAGCGAGGCCAGCTGGGGCCCGCAAACCAACCCAAAGCGAGCGGCCTCCGCGCGCAGCTCGTCCTCGGGCCGCGCCTCGCGCACCAGCTCCGGCCGCGGCTCGGGCGGAGCCGCCCCCGAGACTTTGCCTCCCGCCGCGGCGAACAGGGCCGTGGTCTCGGGGTTGGCCACCCTCACGTCGAGCTGCACCTTCGGATCGAGCGCCAGCGCTTGCTCGAAAGCCTGCTTGGCTCCCTCTGCGTCCTGGCGCCCGCCGCCCCGAACGATCCCGATGTACATCCAGGCGTGGGCGAGATCCGCTCGCGAGCAGCTCGCGTCGCACCCCTGGATCAAGGCGAGTAGACCGGCTTCAGCGGCGTCGAACTCCGTCGTCAAGTAGTGCTCTTCGAACACCTGCTCGATCTTCGTGCGGAGGTCGCCCGCGGCAGTCGGGGCGGCGACGGGAGCGGCTGGCTGAGCCGGCACAGCCGAGCTGAACAGCAAAAGCCCGCAGCCAACCCGGAACAGCCAGGACCAAAACCTATTCATTGATTCACGCCGCTGGCCAGAAAACCGCCATCGACCGCCAAAATCTCGCCGTTCACGAAGCTTGCGGCTTCGGACGCCAGGAACGCGGCGGCCCCCACCAACTCTTCGAGCTTGCCGAAGCGGCGCAGCGGCGTGCGCAGCAAGAGCTCGTGGCCGCGCTCGGTCCCCTCGAGCAGCGCTTGGTTCAGATCGGTCTTGAACACCCCCGGCGCGATGGCGTTCACATTGACACCGCGCGGCCCCCATTCGATGGCCAACGACTTGGTGAGCGCAGCGACCGCAGCCTTGCTCGCCCCGTAGGCGGCCACTTCTTGGAACGCCACGAAGGTCGAGAGCGACGCGATGTTCACGATGCGCCCGTAGCCGCGCTCGAGCATGGGCGCTCCGAACACCTGACAACTGCGAAAGGTGCCGGTCAAGTTGCATTCGAGAATGCCGCTCCAGTCGTGCTCGCTGAACTCGAGCGTCGGGCCGCGCTGGGTGCGCCCCGCGCAATTCAACAGCACGTCGATGCGACCGAACTTGGCCAAGATCTGCGCCCGCAAGGCAACGAGCGACCCGCGATCGGTCACGTCGGACACGGCCTGCAGCGTGCGCACGCCCCGCGCCTCGATTTCTCCGGCCACGCTCTCGACCCGATCCGCGCGCCGCGCCGACGCCACGACGTCGGCGCCTGCGCTGGCCAGGCCCAGCGCCAACACACGCCCGATGCCGCTGGTGCCCCCGACTACCACCGCCACGCGCCCTGCCAAACTCGAACCATCGACCACCATGCTCCGCTCATGTCGCACGGGGGGCGGCTCACGGCAAGCCCGCAGACTCGCGAGCTCGGTCACAGCGAGCCGCGGCGCAGCGAAGAGCGGTCGCCCTGCGCGTCCGCGGGCGCGCTCTCGACAACGGCTCTCGTCGGTGCTGTGGCCAGCGAGACGAGCATGCCCCCGAACGCCAGCGTCCAGGCCGCGACCGCCACGTAAACAGCGTGGTTCGGGATTACGAGCAGGAAGCCGAGGCCGGTGGCTTCCGACAAGCGAATCGTGCTGACGGTGTACATGCCAAGCGGGAACACCATGCCCCAAATCTGCGGATCGTAGCGCAGCGGAAACCGATGCACGCCGTGACGCCAGAGCCAGAGGATCACCAGCAGCGGGATCCACCAGGTCGCCGCGGTCCAGAAGAACAGCGTGAAGCCGTTCAGGAACGGCGCCAGCATGTCGATCAACGGCGAGGCGCCCCGCCCCGCGAGCAGCGTCGACCCGGCCAGGGTCGTGATGGCAACGGCGCCCATGCTGATCCAGTACGGCGGGGTGAGCCGCTCCAGCGTCATCTCGAGGAACGTGAAGCGATAAAAGATGAGCGTGATGATGGTCATGTACAGCATCGCCCCGAGCAGATACATGCAGAGCGTGAAGAACAAGACCGGCTCGGGGTAGCCGAAGCGGCGCGCGAGCAGCGTGCCGAGCACCGACACGCTCTGGGTAGCGACGGTGGCAATCAGCCATGCGCCGTTGATGCCAGCTTCGAGCGTGGGCTTTTGCTTGCGGATCACGACGGCCGTGAAGAAGCTGTACATCACGATGATCCAGAGGCACACGCCGGTGAACCACAGCACACGCGAAATGGCAGGAACCTCGCCCACCAGCAAGAACTGCGTGCCCAACATGCAGGTGCCGGCAACGACCGTGAAGAAGCCGGCTCCGCGCTCGTGGTTGTTCAGGTCGTCCAGCACGCGCCGCGGGTACACGACCAGGCGCACGAGCAAGAGCAGCCCCAAGATCGAATACTGCGCCACGTTCACCCACAACAGGGGCAGCGCCAGCCAGCGCGGCCCCGCCAGCTGACTGGCGATCGAGACGATGGCCGTGGCCATCACGAGCGCGAAGTAGCCTGGGAACAGGTTGGCAATGCCGCTTTGGATTCTACCGGTCAGGATCCACGACTCGTTCTGCGTCACGCAGGGCGCCATACCACCCCCGAGGCAGCAACTGTAGAGCCTACGCGAGCGGCCCTGGACTTGGGCCTCCGGGGGTAACCTCAAACACCCGCGAGCGGGCCGCTGTCCTTGTCGCGGTTGCCAAAGCTGGCGATGTCTGCCCCCATCAAGCGGCAGATCGAAACGAGAAGCTTCGCGTGCGGCTCGTTGTTGAAGCTGAGGTACCGGCCCGTGCTCAGGCCGCCGCGCGCGCCGCCCGCCAAGATCAGATTGACGGGTTGCATGCGGTGATTGGTCTGCCCCATCTCACGCCCCCACACGACCAGCGTGTTGTCGAGCATGGTGCCGTCGCCCTCGACCACCGAATCGAGCTTCTTCACCAGGTACGCGAACTGCGCAGCGTACCACTGGTCGATCTGGAGCAACTCTTCGGTGTGATCGCCGGAGAGGTGAGAGATGGTGTGGTGCCCTTGGGTGTGCCCGCTCCATTCATGCACGATGTTGGAGAACCCGCGACTCAGTTGCACGCTCGCGATCCGCGTCAGGTCGCAAGCCAACGCATGCACCGCCAGGTCCATCATGGCCATGGCCTCGCCCGGGAACGCGGCGCTGTTCTCCCAGCGGGACGTCGACTCCGGGGGCACGTCCGGCTTCGTGCAACCGGCGCTCGCCACCGGATCCGTCGTTTCCAAGCGCCGCTCGATCGCGCGCAAGCCTTCCAGATGCGCATCGACCTTGCGGTAGTCCTCGCTGCCGACACGGGTGCGCAGCCGCTCGATGTCAGCGACCAGGATGTCGAGCGAGCTCTGTTTCAGCGCCAAGCGCGGATCGGGGGTGGACGCGCCCGAGCCATCGACGTCGAGGTTGGCGAACAGCCGATCGTAGGCCGCCTTCGGGTTCACCTCGGGGTGGATGGGTTCCTTGTCCCCCTTGTAGATCATGCGGTGCATGCTGTGGGGGTCTTCGCACTGCGCCCCGAGCTCGAGCGTTCGATACGGCGTCTCGGGGTCGGCGTCGTCGAGCGCGCGCTGGTAGGGCAGCTCGGGACCGAACTGCGTGGCGAGGTACTGATCCACGGAGGCACCGCTGCCCCACCCCGTCCGCAGGCCGTTGCCGCCGTCGAAGCTGAAGCCGTCGTGCGGCTCGTGCAGCGAAGCCGCGGTCCACAAGCCCGCCATTCCGAAGGCATGCTCTTGCCCGGCGCCGCCCGCGGACATCTTGAGCCCGTACGGCACGACGATCTTCGACTGGATCGCTTTCAGCGGCTCGTGGGTCGCCTGCAGCTCGAACTCGGTCTCCGTTCCCTGAGGCTGCCATTGCACGAGCGCTCCCCCGTCGTCGATGGACGCAGTCCCGTCGGGGCTGAAGAACAACAACAGGCGCTTGGGGAAGGTGCCGCCGCCCTCTTGCCCGGTGGCATTCAGGAGCGGGAGGAACGGGCTCAGCGCGGCGCCCGCGCCGAGCGTCTTGAGCAGCTGCCGGCGCGAAAAACCGGTCGGTGAGTGACGAGGTCGTTTCATGTTACAGGCCCTCCGCGCTGCCCTCGAGCTTGACGCTGCGAAAGGACTCGCTGAGCACGATTTCGGTGATGAGCCGGCGCACGTCGTGACCCGAGGCGTCGAAGCCTTCGTAAATGGCTTCGAGGGTGCAGGCGTCGTCGTTGGCTTCGATGCGGCCGAGCGCGAAGCGGAACCACTGGTTGGCCATGCAATCAGCCACGAGCTGGCTTTGGGCCAACCGCTGGCTGAGCTCGATGGCGCCGTTGAAAGGCCCCTCGACATCGGCACCGGCGTCCACGATCTCGCCTGTGGCGTCGACCGGCGCCGGACCATCCGTCGTCCTGAACGCGCCGATTGGATCGTAGTTTTCGAGCCCGAGACCGATCGGATCGACCAGCCGATGACAGCCGGCGCACACGGCGTTCGACGAGTGCTCGGCGAACCGCTCGCGCGTCGTGGTCGCTTCGGTAGGTGCCGGCGCCACGTTGTTGACGTTGGCGGGCGGCGGATCGAGCGTCTGGCACAACAGGTTCTCGCGAATGGCGATCCCCCGGTGCACCGGCGAGGTCTGGTCGCGGTGGGCGTGAGTCGCCAGAAATGCGGCTTGCGTGAGCAGCCCGGAGCGTTGCGTCGGGTCGAGCGGGACCGTCTGTCCGGGCGCGAAACCCGCTGGCTCTGCCGCGCCGTACAGCGCGAAGAGCGGCCCGTCGATGACCGAGTACGGAGCGGTGAACAGCGTGCTCAAGAGGCCGTCCCCCTGCAGGATCACGTGGCTCGAGAAGTTGGAGGTTTCCGCCAACATCGCAGCAACCAGCTCCGGCCCGAAGCTCGGGAACGACGCCGCGTCCTTCACGACGTCCGTCATGTCACCGATGCCGAGCCACTGCAGGTGAAACTCGGGGATGGCGCGGAGCGCGCGCGCGTCGGCGAGCATGCGGGTCACCTCGCCTTCGAGCACCACCGAGTCGCCGAGCTGGTCGCCTGCCGCGAGCTCGAACAACCGATCGTCGGGCATCGAGTTCCACAAGAAGTACGACAGCCGCGACGCGAGCTCGTAGCCGGTGAGGGCCGCTGGCGTCGCGCTCGGCACGCCACCCTCTCCCACATCGACGTGATACAAGAAGAAGGGCGACTGCAGCATCGTCGCTACCACGAACTCGAATCCCTCCGCGGCTCCGCCCAAGGCGCTCCCGGCCGCGAACAACGCCACGTAGGCGTCGCGTTCGGCGGCCGCGAGCGGCCGGCGATAGGCACGCAAACCGAACGCTTCGATGAACGAGGCCGCGCAGGCTTCGCCCCCGGTCTCGAGGTCGCAGGGCGCCAGCGTAGCCATGCGCTCGCGGGCCTGCGCCGCTACCGCAGCGGCGGCTTCGGCGTGTTGCTGCACCACCAGATCGACGATGGGCGTCCGAGCGTTGCTGTAAAAGGGTCCCACCTTCTCGTCGGGGGAAATGTTGGCGGCGGGCTGTCCTTCGATGCCCAGCAGATCGTGCACGGTGTTGTCGTACTGCTGGCGCGTCATGCGCCGGAGCAAGGTGCGCCCGATGGTCGGCGTGGTCTGTGCGGCGCACAGGCTCTCCACCTCTTCCCCACCCACTGGGGCCTGCCCACCCGTCGTCGTGGTCGGCAGATCTGGGTCAGCCGTGCCACCGGTCGTCGTACTCGTTGCGCCCTGCGCGCCCGCCGTCGAGCTCGTTCCCTCGGGCGCCTGCATGGCCGGCGGATCCCCTTCGGCACCGATCGCGCCCGAGCAGCCACAGCTCGCGCCGACGAGGATTGCGGTCGTGAGACCCAAGGTGCGGAGCGGTTCCATCCCTGTTCAATGGTGGGGGCCCCGGAGAGCGGTCGGATGTTTCTCGCCGCACGCAGCAGTGAAATCGTACAGCACACCTGTGCCACCACGCGCCTGTGGACCCGCCCGCCAGGAGCAGGGCATGACTGCGCTCGTGCTCCGAGCTTGCCTGGTCGTGCTCGTCGTCCTCGGCTGCGCAGCCTGGTGCGCGCGAGTGCTGGCGAGTCCCGCCAGGCCCGAGATCGTGGTCGTGTCCGGCGCGGAATACGGCGCCACGGTGACCCAACTCTTCCAAGCCGTCGTGCACGCTCGCCTGCCAGAGGTCCGCGTGCGCTACGTCCCCGAGAGCGAGTGGCAACGCAGGCCCGCCACGGCGGCCGCTCCCGATCTCGTGTGCCGCCTCGACACCAGCGAAGCCAGCGAATGGCGTTTGCGACTCGAGTACCAAGGAACGGCCTGGACTCGCAGCATCGAAGGCGGCTTGTCGCGCGACGCCGCCGCCGTCGAGGCCGCCGCCCTCATGGCCGCGCACACCAGCGTCGCGCTCCTGACGCAGGATGCCGCCAGCGCGGTCCCCGGTCAGCCGCCGGAGTTGGAGGCGTGGAGCGCCGCGCCCGTGGAAGTGGCGCCGGCAGCCGCGATCGACGACGTCACCCCGCGCAACGCTCGCCCGGCACCACCCCCGGCAGCGACGCCTGCCTCCGCTCGCCAGCGCCGCGACGCGCGGCACGACGACTTCTGGTGGCTCGCGCTAGGCGCCGCCTACCGCGGACAGACCTATGCTCCCGATCACCCGTGGTCACACGGCACCAGGCTCTCGCTGCTCACGCAGTTGCCGGGCAGGCTCTGCGCCGCGCTGGGCGCGACGTTCGTCGAACCGACGCACGTGGACTCCGAGTTCGGAAGCTTCACGCTCCGTCGCCAGCAAGGCGAGCTCTCGCTCGGGTGGTGCTTTCGTTGGGATCGTTGGGGCCTGAGGCCGCGGGGCGGCCTGCTCGTCGAAGTCGCGCGCCGTACCGATGCCACCGCCGCGCCCGGAGTCGGCGCCAGCACCGATCGGCAGCAGGTGGGCTGGGCCGGCGTCACCGCGATCGAAGGCCGCTGGAGCGTGGTCGAGCGCGTGCACCTCTGGCTGGGGCTCGGCGCGGCCTACTTTCTCGAGCAGCAAGAGTTCGTCGCCGCTGGCGTGCCCGAGCCGGTGTTGGCGCCCTACCGGGTGCGGCTTTCGCTCGATTTTGGCCTCGAGCTGGGCCTGTTTTGAGAAGCCAGCAATTTTTCCGACCACTCTCCCCTTCAGAGCCCATTGACACGAATGCGTGTGCGGATTGGCTGCCAAGAACCCTGCTCAGAGTTCCAGTGACGTGAAGCTGATGCTGCGCGTGGCCCGGCGCGAGCCCAAGGCCCAGCGCGAGCTCGCCGAACGCCTCGTGGGAAGGGTGCGCCGCCTCAGCGCCACGCTGCTCCAGAACCGCGTCGACGCCGACGATGCCGCGCAACAAGCGCTCATCGAGATCCTCCAGTCCGCGCACAACTTTGCAGCCCCCGGCAATCTGGAAGCGTGGGCGGACACCATCACGGTGCGCACCGCCTTCCGTCTGGCTCGTCGCCTGCGCGCTCAACGTTCGCTCTTCGAACACTACGTCGATCCGGAGTCACTGAAGAGCCTGGTCAGTGAGTGGCGGCGTAAAGAGCTCACCTTGCGCCAGCTCCAAGCCTACCTCGAGCGCATCCCCGTTCGAAAACGCGAAGCCTTCGTGCTGAAGCATGCGCTCGGATACACCGTGGACGAAATCGCGCGGCTCACCCAAAGCCCTCCCGGCACCGTCAAAGATCGTCTCGTGGCCGCGCGCAAGCAGCTCAGAAGGATGATCGATCGCGACGTGCGATCGTTCGGTGCCGATCGGAGGAGCAAGTGAAGTCGCCTGCCTATCGACGCTGGGCCGAGCTCTACGACCGGCAGCTCGCGGGAGAGAGCCTGTCGCCGCTGGAAAGCGCCGAACTGGCACGCCTCTCGGTCGAGGACCGCGCCAGCGCGCACGAGCTGCTCGTGCGCCAGCAACTCAGCGCACTCGACTGCCAGCTCGACGGCCCAGACCAAGCCGTCGTAGAGCGGGCGCTCTTCGCCATTCAAGAGCGCGACAACGTCATCCACTTGCGGAAACCGCAAGAAACCTCTCCGGCGCCCCTCTAGTCCCCCCGACCCCGGCGCACGCTGGCGTGGGCTGCACTGGGCTCTGCCGCAGCCGCTGCTACGGCCGCTGCCACAGCCGCGCTCTTCTGGTCCAGCGCTCCCGAAGAAGCTGCGGCGGTGCTCGCCCCGGTCACGCCGCCAGGTCCCGCGGAGCTGACGTTTACCTCCGGAGATGTACGGATCAACGGGCAGCCCACGCTGGTCGGTGCGCTCGCGCTCGAACCCAAAAGCCGCGTTTCGGTCGGCCAGGGGCACGCCTGCCTCGCCATCAACCGCCAGACCGACGTGTGTTTGGATGCCAACACGGAAGCCGTGCTCGACGACCAACGCGGGCAAGCGCGCACGCTGCACCTGGGGCGCGGGCGCGCCGTCGCCGTGCTCGAGAAGCGCCCGGCCGAGCGCAGTTTCAGCGTCATCGCAGGCTCGGTCACCGCGACCGCCCTGGGGACGGCGTTTGCCGTCGAGCGCGACGCTCACGGCGCGATCCAGGTGTCCGTGATGGAGGGTCGCGTCCAGGTGGCCCGCGCGGACACCGCCGCGCGCGTGGTGCACGCCGGGGAGCAGCTGCAGAACGCTCACCAGAACGGCGCTGCTTCGCGACAAACGACGCGCGCCGAGAACCTGCGCCACTGGGCGCTCGTGGCCCCCCGCCGACTCTGGCAAGCTCCTTCCGTGGGCATCCTGCACCTCGAAACCGCGCCGCACGCGGCCTCGGTCACGCTCGACGGTACCGCGCTCGGCAGCACGCCCCTGAGCCTGGTGCTCGCGAGCGGCGAGCACCAGCTTTTCGTCGAGCGCGAGGGGCACGAGGCCCAGCGCGAACGTTTTCGGCTGACCCCGGGGCAAGAGCGACGCCTCAGCCTCGCCTTACCCGCGGAAACCGCCACGAGCAAGCCGCCCGCTGCGCCCGCCGCCCCGGCCATGGTGGTGGTTCCAAGCGCTCAGGACCTGCTGAAGCGCGCGCGGACCCTGGTCGGTCATGGCGACTGGCAAGGCGCCGCTGCCGCGTACCAACGCCTGCGCAGCGCGCACCCCCAGAGCCCTGAAAGCCATACGGTCCTCGTCGCGCTCGGCCAGCTCCAGCTGGACAGGCTGGGGCAACCGCGCCAAGCGCTGCGTTCCTTCGACGCCTACCTGAAAGCAGGCGGGGGCGGCCTCGCGCGAGAAGCACGCTTCAGCAGTATCCGCGCGCAGCGAGCCCTCGGCGATAGGCACGCCGAAGCCCGCGCCATCCGTGGCTACCTGCGCCAGTACCCCCAGGGTGTCGACGCCGCGCGCCTCACGCGGCGCCTGACCGAGCTGGAATGACGAGGCGCCGCTCGGTCAGCGCGCTGCTCGCAGTCGGGCTGCTCAGCGGCTGCGGTACCGACTCGGACACCGTCTTCTATCCCCTGAGCATCGAGTTCGACAGCGCCGCCTCCTCCGTTCCCGAAGGCACGGAAGCAGCCAGCGTCAGCGTGCGACTCAACGCTCCCGCCAGCGTCACCGTCAGCGTCGACTACAGCGTCCGCGACATCACCGCCAGCGGACACGACGCCTGCAACACGCGCGATTACTCGCTCGAAAGCGGTACCCTGCATTTCGAGCCCGGCGCCACCTCCGCCAGCCTCGATCTACGCCACCTGGACGACGACCTCGCCGAAATCGACGAACAGCTGCGGATCGAGCTCTCCTCACCGGAAGGCGCACGCCTGGGCACTGTCGACCAGCACCTGCACACCATCAGCGACGACGACCGCGAGCTCCTCGTCGACGTGCGCGCGGACTTCGACGCCCAAGGCGACGGCGAGACCGATGACACCGCCCGAATCCAGGCGGCCCTCGACCGCACCGCCTTGAGCAGCGCTGCGGTGCTGCTCCTGCCCCCAGGCGTTTACCAAGTCACCTCTCTCGAGCTGACAGCAGGACTCAGCCTGTATGGCTACGGCGCCACCCTGCGGCAAGCGCCCGAGCAGCCCGAAGACGCCCAACTGCTCCGGGTCACCCACGCCGCCGACGAGGACTCTCCGCTCACGCTGGTCCAGGGCCTCACGTTCGACGGCGATCGCGAAGCGCAAGGCGAGTTCGCCGACTGGCAGTACCAGGAAAGCGACCTGTTCGCCGCCGGAGCCACCCCCACACGCGCCGGCCGGATCGTGCTCGTGGCAGAAGACCTGACCTTCGAGAACACGGGAGGCAACGGCCTGCTGCTCGGGCCCAACAGCGACAGCACCGTGTGTCAGCTCCAAGGCCACGAGGTCTTCACCGATCTGCTCAAGCTCGGCGGCGGCAACTCTCGGCTCGAAGCCCGCGAAGTCGCTGCCGCGGGCAGCATCGGCACGACCAGCATCGCCATCACGGGACAACCCCAAGGCTACGACGCGCGCAACAGCGTCGAGGTGACGTTGGAAGACATCACCCTCGCCGACGGCGATCTCGAAATCGACGTGCGCGATGCATCCACCGTGACCGCCCGCCGCGTCGTGGTCGACGAAGCCCCGTTCTACCTGCGCGCCGTACGATCCAGCGTGCGCATCAGCGACTCGTCTCTGGCGATCGGACCGCCGCTCTATCGCTTCAACCGCATCGTCGCCCCCCACGACGTCCGCTTCGACCGCTCCACGTTCACGCTGCGCGAAATCAGCGAGCGCGCCGTCACGTACCCAGAGAGCGACCGCGAGCTCGTGCTCTTCGGCGTCACCTGGGATCACGTCGATCACGCCTTCGCCGAAGGCGAGCCAGACACTTTGGTCGAGCCCCTCAGCGGCCAGACCCTGCGCTTCGACGACTGCGAGTTCCGGGTCGGCGCCGACGTCGAGCCCAGCGACACCACCTACGTCGCGGGCAACGCCCTCGACGCGGGCGAAGGTAGCGACAATCGCATTGTCATCCACGGCGGACGCGTCGATCCCGCTTTCGACGCCGTCTTCGCCCCCGGCGCTTGCGACTGCGAGCAGACCCCGTGATACTCAGGCTCACTCCACATGCGTTCCCGGCTCGACCACGAGGTACAGCAACAGCGACTGGCAAACGATAGCTCGCTCCCGCACGCCCTGCTCTACACCAACCACCGGCAGCACCTGACCCAGCAACTGTTGCGGCATAGCGGCAGCGACCAGTCGCTCTGCATCCTGGGCGCCGGTAACTGCAACGACGTCGAGCTCGACGCCCTGCTGCAGCACTATCGGCAAGTCCACCTGGTCGATCTCGACAGCGTCGCCCTCGACCATGCCCTCGACCACGCCCTCGCCCGCCTCCCCGAAAGCGAGATCGAACCCAACCGCGAGCGCATCCACCGCCACGCTCCCGTCGATCTCTCTGGCATGCTCCCCGTGCTCGATCGCTGGCAGCGGTTCCAACTCACCCCCGAAGAACTCATGCGCCACCCCGAGGCCACCGCCCAAGCCATCGCGCAACGCCTCGGGGCCCAGTTCGACGTCGTCGCGTCCGCCTGCCTCATCACCCAAATGCAACTCGCGGTGCTGCAGGCCCTGGGCGAAAGCCACCGGCTTTTCCAGGCCATCCGCCACACGCTCTCCGTCACTCACCTGCGCACCCTGGCCGCTCTCACCCGCCCTGGCGGCCGCGTCGTCTTCGCCTCCGACCTGGTCGCCAGCGACCACCTCCCCCTCCCCGACAACGCCAGCGCCACCACCGACGCCGAGCTCAAGGCTGTGTTCGAGGGCGCCGTTCGCCAAGGCACCGCCATGCACGTCGCCCACCCCGGCATCCTCGGTGCGATCCTCCGCGACGACCCGATCCTCGAGCGCGACCTCCAGCCCGAACCCATCAGCGACGTCTGGCTCTGGCACCAAGGCCCCGCGCGACGGTTCCTGGTGTACGCCCAACATTTCGTCCGCGGCGCCTAAGGTGAAGCAACACCGGCGACTCCGTTGCTCTGCGGAAGTCGGCAGATGCCAGGGGAGCCAGGAGCGTCAAATTTATTGGACGCTCGCATGACCGGGTGGAACCAGGCGTCAAATCGAGTAGACACTTTGGCTCGCGCCACCCATCGGGCCGCGGGCTTCGGCGGCCAAAGGTCGATTTTTGCTCCGGATCTGACCAGGTGCCGGCCCGCCAGGGCACTAAGCAATAGGGTATGCTTCTTCGGTTCGGGAGCTTTCAGATCGACGAGCAGCGCTTCGAGCTGCGGCAGGGCGAGACTCTGATCAACGTCCAGCCGCGAGTCTTCGAAACTATCCTGTTCTTGGTCAAGCACAACAACCGTCTGGTCACGAAAGAACAGCTCATCGAGGGCCCCTGGGGGGGCACCATCGTCTCGGACACTGCGTTGAGTCAGGCGATCAGCCAGGCGCGCGCCGCGCTCGGGGAAGATCCGCGGCGCCCCCAGTTCATCGAAACCGTGCGCGGGAGGGGATTTCGCTTTTGCGGCGAGCTCATCGAGGCCCCACCCTCGAACGAGGCAGCCACCGAACCCCCGCGGCTGCGCCCCTTCTTCGGAAGGCAGCGCGAAGCCGAGCGCCTGCAGGTGGCTGCGAACGAAGCGCGCGCTGGACACGGGAACGTGGTGCTGATCCACGGTCCCGCAGGCGTCGGAAAGACGCGACTCGCCCAATGGTTTGCCACCCAGCAACACGATGCAGGCTCGGAAATCTGCTGGGGCGGCTGCCGGGAAGGCCAGGCGGCCCCGCCCTTTTGGCCCTGGCCGGAGCTGCTCCACCGCTACTCTGAGATGCACGACGCGGGCACGCTCGAGCGCTTGGCCCGCGGCCTACAGCACGACCTGCTCGCCGTGGCGCCCGAGCTGCGCGAAGCGTTCGGGGCGACGTCGCTCGGCGACTGGGACGAAAGTCCGCGACGGACCCTGTCGCTGCTCGATGCCATGGCAGGTTTCCTGCGTCGCGCGTCCGCCGACGCGCCGCTCACGCTGGTCCTCGAGGATCTGCACCTGGCCGACGACGCCGCCCTCAGCCTGATCGAAGTCATCGCCCGCTCGATTGCGGACACCGAGCTCTTGGTCGTCGGCACGTTCCGGCGGGCGGAAGGCGTGGCGCGCAGCGTCTTGCGCAGCGCTGTCGACGGTTCAATACCGCACGTCACCACGATTGCTCTGGAGGGCTTGCCGTTCGACGAAGTGCGACAATGGCTCGCCGCCACGACGACCACTCCCCTCCCTGACACAGTCGTCGAAGCGCTCCACTTCTCCACGGAGGGATTGCCGGTGCTCATCGAAGCGCTCGCGAATAACCCGCCCGACTGGAACGCCAGCGCGCCAGGCAAAGGGCGCGGCGCGGGGCCCGGCCTCAGCGACCGCGCGGCGCAGATCCTTGGCAGACGACTCGACCAACTCGATCCAGACACGCTGTTGCTGCTGCAAACCGCCGCGGTCTGCGGCGAAGAGTTCCCGGTCAGCGTGCTCGCGTCAGCCTCCAACGAACCGCTCCACACCGTCTTGACACACCTCGACCATGCCACCGAACTGGGCGTACTCGAACCGGTGGCGCATGGCTCACGACGCTTCGCGCACGCCCTGCACCAGCAGCTTCTGTATCGTCGACTCGCAGCACGAGAGCGGCGCCAACGGCATGCGTTGCTGGCACGCGCGTTCGCAGATCAACTCACTCAGCGCCCCGAAAGCGTCGTGCATGCAGCGCATCACTTTCTGGAAGCCCTGCCACACGCGAGTCTCGACGAAGCCCTCTACTACGCGCAACGCGCGGCGGACTGGGCGCGCGCCCAGCATGCCTACGCCCGTGCCGCCGAGTACTACCAACGAGCTCTCGACGTGCTCGACGAACGCAGCGCCGACCCGCTCCAATACGCCGAACTGCTGCTGGCCCTGGGCCATACCCAGTTCGTCGCCGGCGCCGTCGACGACGCCAGCGCTACGCTCGACCGCAGCGTCGAACTGACACGCCATCACGGCTGCTACGATCTGTTCTGCCGGGCGATCTCGATCTGGATTCAGCTCCACCGCGAGTCTGCACTGATCGATCCCAACTTTCACGCCCGCGTCGCGGAAGCCCTCGCGAACGTGCGAGAGAAGGATGTTACCTTCGCGCAGCTTCAGGTCGCTCGAGCAATGGCCATGGCGTGGATCACGCCGGCCAGCGAGCGAACCCAATGGGCCCAAGAAGCCCTGGCGCTGACCCGAAGCCGTACCAACCCGCGGGCTCGCTTGAACGTGCTCCGTGGCGCGCTCAGGTGCTACACCCGCTTTCCGGACGGCATCAGTCGTCTGGCCCTCGCGCGCGAGCTGCTCGGTCTGGCGCAGCTGCTCCGATCCCCCGAAAACGAGCTCGAGGCCCGCCAGTGGATGGCTTTGTTTCTGCTCGAGCTCGGCCACGGTGACGAGTACGCCCAACAGGTCAGCGATCACGCGCAACGGGCCGCGGTCGTGCGCACCGCCCAGGGGACGTGGACGACGCAGGTCCACCGCGTGGGCCAGCTCTTTTTGGCAGGGGACTTGAGTGCGAGCGAACGAATCGCCCGAGAAGCCGCCGCCCAGGGCGAGAAGCTGCTGGGCATCACGGCCCTCGTGCATCTGGTAGCACAACTCTTGCAGCTGGGTGTGGAGCTCCACGGACCGGACGCGGAGCGCGTGCTCGAGGATGCGCAAGCCGGGGCGAAGCGCATCCTGGTCGTCGCACCCAGCTATCACCTGATGCTCACGGTGCAGGCCCGCGCCGCGCTGGCCCACGGCCAAGCCGGTGACGCCCAAAGGTATCTCGCGAGTGTGGTTCAACCGAGCTACGTGCCGCCCGAGCCGCTCGACGGCACCTGTCTCATCGCCCTCGTGAACATCGCGGCTATGGCAGCGGAGCTCGGTGACGCGGACGCCGCCGCCGTCCTCGTCGAACACCTCGAACCCCACGACGGCTTGCACGCCGTTTCCGGCACCGGGTCCGTCTACATGGGGCCAGCAAGCTATTGGCTCGGGCGGCTCTGCCTCACGCTCGGGCGCCACGCCCGAGCCGCCGCCTACCTGGAATGCGCGCGCGAGGCCTGCCGCAGCTCAGGCGCCGTGACCTATCGCGCCTGGTCCGAGTACTACCTGGCTCGATCTCTGCCCCACGACCCCACGACCGCGGGCCCACTGTTCGAGAGCGCCCAGCGCACCGCCCAGCGCTTCGGCCTGACACGGCTGCTCGCCCAGCTGCGACTCGACGGCGTCACCCCCGTCGCGAAGTAGCGAACTGGCGAATAAGCCCGCAGGGCGGGCGTGGTTATTGCTTTCGGTCCCGGGCGTGCCGGCGGCAATCGAGGAGGAAGCTAAAGGATGGCGAGGTTGACGCTGCATGAGCGGGCACCCTGTGTGACCGCGTTGGCGGGGCTGGCGGCAACGTTGTTGGCGGCGACGAGCTGCACCGATCGCAAGGTGACCCCAGCCGAAGGTGGGCATTCGGCAGGTACTGTCCTGGGTCAGGGCTTTACGGTCGGCGTGGCGAAATCCGTCGACTTGCTGTTCGTCATCGACGACTCGGCATCGATGCTCGACAAGCAAGACGTCCTGCGACAGTCGCTGCTGTCGGTGCTGTCACTGCGACACTGTCAACGGGATGACGGAACGCAGGAGGCGCTCAGCGTGACGGGCGAGTGCCCCGAGGGAGCACGCCCGCGCTTTCCTTTTCCGACGACGACCCGCATCGGCGTACTGTCGTCGAGCCTGGATGTCGGTGGCAGCGACGCGTGCGAGAACGCCAACCGCCGTGCGCACCTTCTGCCCGGCAGCGACGGCGAGCTGTTCCTAACGGTCAAGCACTCGGACTATGAGAACGAAGTCGCAAGGCTTCTCGACGACATCCTGTCGACGGTCGGAGAGCACGGGTGCGGGTACGAAGCGCCGCTCGAGGTTCTGTATCGCTTTCTCGTGGATCCGCAGCCGCCGCTTGGGGTGGAGCTCTTGACACGAGCCGACGGTGAGTACATTGGGAGTGCGCAAGGCATCGACGAGCAAGTGCTGGCGGAGCGCCAAGCATTCCTACGGCCTGACTCGTTCGTCGTCGCCATTATGCTCACGGACGAGGACGACTGCTCCGTGAGCGACACTGGCGCAGGGTGGAAGATCGCAGCTCCCGACCGTCTGACGGAGTTGGATGCAGACCACCCGAATCTGCGCTGCTTCGATCAGAAACGTCGATTCGGGGAAAGCTTCTTGTTCCCGGTCGAGCGCTATGTTCGCGCTTTCGGCGCGGAAGAGATTGAAGACCGAGCTGGCAATAGCGTGCAAAATCCACTTTTTGCACACGGTCGGGACCCGAGCATGTTTCGGCTCGGCGCACTAGTGGGCGTTCCCTGGCAGACCTTGGCGACGCCTGATTCGCGAGACGCCCCCGATCGTCTCCGTTACCCCACCGGACAGGAACTCGAGGAGAGCGGAGCCTGGCAGGGTCTCGTCGGCGACCCCACGGGCGCGGCAGACCCAGACGACCCGCACTTGGTGGGCTCGATCGGACCAAGACCGGAGCTGGCGCCGCCGGACTCCGCGGCGGGGACCGACCCGATTCACGGTCACGAGTACGACAATCCAGCCCAGTCCGATCTGCAGTACTCATGCACATTCCCGCTCCCGAACCCGCGCGAGTGTAGCCAGGGGGATCCTAACTGTGACTGTGCGCTCCAACAAGTGCCCGGTACAGCGGACTGGGCGCCGTCGTCACCGAATCGCCCGGTGTGCCAGGCGCCTGACGGTAGCTACGGAACCACTCAGTACTTCGCGAAAGCCTATCCGCCTCCGCGGGTGCTACAACTTCTTAGTGGCTTGTCCTCGACTGCGTTCGTGGGCTCCATTTGTCCCAAGGTGCTCGATCCGCGCGACGCTGCTTCCAGCGCTTACGGTTACAACGCAATGCTCAACGGTCTGCTGCGTGATGTTGGCGCCAACACAGGCATCGTGTGCCTCTGGAATGACATGCCCCTTGCGGAAGACGGTCGCATTCGGTGCCGGCTGATCGAACAGGGGCCCCCGGAAATGAGCTGCGACACGCCCGGTCGCTCAGCTGCCGGCGCAGCCGATATTCGAGCGGTCGAAGCAGCTCTCGACCAAGATTTTCTTGAGGGTTCTGGCTTCAGCTACTGTGAGATCGACCCATTGGCGGGCGCTCCTCGCGACCCTGCGTCGGATGCCTACGCGTGCGCGAACGATCTCGACCTTCCAACGGACCTGGCGGGGTTCTGCTACATCAATCCCGAAGCAGGCTTGGGTAACCCGGAGTTGGTCCAGCAGTGCCCATCGGACTGGCAGCGACGCTTTCGGCTGGCGCCGGGGACGCGCATCCGAGGCGGTGCTCGAGTGTATGCCGCGTGCGACCCCAAGTTCATCTTGGACTAACCGGGCATCATCGTGCTGTCTGAAGCACACGGCAAAAGTCGTCAGCGCGCAGAAAAGCCCGCCAACGGGTTCACGTAGCGGATCGTCTAGGCCCATGCTCCATCGTCCTGAGCTGGCGTGGTACTGGAGCAGCAGCGCCAGCATCCGGATCAGTGTAACCCGTCCACCAACGGCGCTCTTCACGCGGAAGTGCGGCTGTTGCACTAGGAAGGGCTATTCTGCTTGCGTTGGCGACTGGACTGCTCAGTCAGGCAGCTGTGCCTCGTCGAAGCCGGAAACAACTAGTTCGGGGTGAGCGGCGGCGATTCGGTCGGAGAGTAGCGCGTCGATGCCCTCGGCGCCGGCGAGCAGCGCATTCGTAACAACCAGGAGATATTCGCGAGGGTTGAGGCCGTGAGAAACGCACGTGGCTACGATGGTAAGGATGTTCGCAGTTCGTTCACCGCCGTCGTCCTCCCACACAAAGAGCCAGCTCCGGCGCCCAACGCCCAGCGCTTCGGCCTGACACGACTGCTCGCCGAGCTGCGACTCCACGACGTCACCCCCCATCGCGAAGTAGCGAATTGATCAGCCAGCCTGACAACGCACGATTCACTTCGCAGGCGACCTTGCTCGCCTGAGCAGATACAACGCTGACCCGAAGAGCACAACCCCGGTGGCCAGTTCCACAAGAAACGCTCTATACACGGTCCCCTGACGGTTGGAACAGGTCGATAGCGCGCTTGGATCAACGTCTTCGCCCGACCGTAGCCTGTTCAGCGTCATCTGACAAATCTCGCCTTGTGTCGTGTAGAAGAGAATGCCGCCCAGTGCCTCAACCACTAGCAC
Source organism: Polyangiaceae bacterium (assembly GCA_025937785.1). Lineage (GTDB taxonomy): Bacteria > Myxococcota_A > Polyangia > Polyangiales > Polyangiaceae > JAICQQ01. The sequence continues at coordinate 784 of JAICQQ010000007.1, read as the reverse complement.
ACAACTCACAACTAGCGCACCCGCGACTGTCATCCAAGTCCTCCACCCCCTCACTAGAATCCTCCTGAGGGATAAGGAAGTGGAGCGCCGTTACCCCGATTCAGGTTCGCGGTTCCACGCCGCTCTGGTATGGGCTCACGCAGTGCCACGTCTCACCTTGTCCCAAAGCCTTGAACAGTCGGAATTTGCAATGCTGGCACGCTTTCGGTTCTGGCAGATCGGACCGGGAGAACCCGGTCATGTAAGCATGATGGCAGCGAGGACAGCGAACCCGGTGCGCCCACACAACGGAAGCAAATCCGCTGACCGCGAGCGGTGCGAAGAACACAGCAAACCAAAATGCCGGCGCTGCGTACATAACCCCTAATACAACAGCGGCAAGACAGGAGACTTGTGACCCCCACAGTAGGCGAAGGCTCCATCGAACTCTCGTCGCGGCTTGGCTGATCGCATCCGCCGTTGGTTTCTCTGTCCACCCACCTGGGCGCTCCTCGGCCACGATCAGCACCAGCCTAGAGTGGTATTGGGCAACCGCATTGCGCGATGTCGGTCTGCGTTTCCGTAGACCAGAGCAACCCCATGTCGAAGCCAAATCCGAGCTCAACCGTTGCGCCTCCGAATTGTCCGTCATTCCAAAACCGTTGAAGCTAACGGGCGAGAAAGGCCCAAATCCAAGGTGAACCGTCGTTGAGTCCGCGAACTCCTCGGGAGAGCCCCGTAGTACCCGAACTGCCCAGATACTCCGGTCGAACCCCCTGGCCCAACATTGAACGAATCCTGCTTG
>JAICQQ010000104.1 GCA_025937785.1 Polyangiaceae bacterium | reverse complement strand
TGGCCCACAACTTCCGCCGATCGATGACGTCGATGTGTCGGAGCAGGCTGGCCACGTGGTGGTGATCTTGCCGTACCAATTCGTTGAATTCAGCGAGTAGCGCCTGGTCGCTCAGAAGTTCCAGGCGCGGGTTCGAACGCTCGGGTGGATGCGTCGCGGTCATACCCACTTGTACCATGACCTTTTTGTGCACGCGCCGGGCCGAGACGCCCCTGAGCGCTACGCTCGTTGATTGCAGGCTCTGGCAGGCCGCGTGGCGCAGTTTCGAGAGAAATCCGGCGAAAATCTCGTTACATCACGTCCGGAAGCGTCAGCGCGCCCCTCACAGCCACGAGAATCTCGTCAAGACCATTCTCACCGAATACTCATTATTTGAACATGGCTCCTCGTGCTTCCGCCCCGCCACACCCTACGCCGCCCGTGACGTGCGAATAGGAACGACTTGGCCGTTGGTAAGCGACGCAAACAACCTTGACAGCCGCGCGGTTGTGCGTATACTAAAGAGCTCATCCAAGAAGTGCGACAGGCGCGGACCAACGTGCACTTTTCGAGCCACGCTCAAGGGATCCCCCTTTGCATCCGTGCGGGAGCGCGCGGCGCGCTCCACGGGCCACGGGGCTCGCGTGGTAGCCGCCTACGGGCCACAGAGCTCGCGCGGTAGCTGCCTACGGGCCACAGGGCTCGTGCGGTAGCTGCCTACGGGGCCACAGAGCTCGTGCGGTAGCTGCCTACGGGGCCACAGAGCTCGTGCGATAGCTGCCTACGGGCCACAAGGCTCGCGCGGGAGCCGCGGCCACAGAGCTCGCGCGGTAGCTGCCTACGGGCCACAGGGCTCGCGCGGTAGCTGCCTACGCCCGCGGGGTCGCGGCTTCGAGCGCCTGCTCATCCTCGAATAAGCGTGGAAGCTCGCGAGACCCGGAAATTCCCGTCAGAGATCCGATCAACAGAGGCTGCGATAGGCTCTTGGCCGGCGGGCGCCGCGCGCTCGCAGCTATTTGATGATATCGACGGGTTCGAAGCAGGTGATGTTGGTTTCGATGCGGAAGTTCGACTCGCTGGTCTGGCGTTCTGCGTGGAAAATGTCCATCTGGTACTGACCACCCGGCGTGATGCCCAGCTCGGTCGCTTTGGCGTCGAATGCGATCGTTCCTTCGAGCGCCTGGTGCAGCCCTCCGACATCGAGCGCAAGCTTGCCGTTGACGAAGATCCACAGGTCGTCATCCCCGCGGAACGTGAACACCTGCCCGGCCTCGTACGTGAACTTCACGTGGGCTTCGGTCGTGAAATGGTAGTTGTGCGTCTGTCCGGGAGTATTGCCGAAGCCCTGACCGTCGAGCGGAAAGAAAGCGCTGCTGTCGAAGACCCTGATGCCGGTGCCGTCGTCCGTAAGCGGCAGCTCGGCAGGTATCTCCATGTTGACCCCGCTAATGGTGTTGTACCATTGGTTGAACGAAGCCGTGCTCTCGATCTCGAAGGTAGGAGGGTCGAAGTCCCAGGGCACACAGCTGCCGATGTTGCAGACGCCCGTGGGCGTCGGGTTCGCTTCGGTCCAGCACCCCGCACCCGTAACGACGCGCTTCTGCCGCCCGACACCGCGCCGGACCATGATGCCGTCGGGAGTGCCGGCGAAGAACACGGGTTTGGTGTCGGGACCGAGCGTGGGCTCTACCAACTCGCATCCCACGTCGTTCCATCCTTTGTACACCTGCCCATCGGGACCGATCACGTTGCGCGCCGAGATTTCGAAATCGACGTGCCCACCACTTTCTCCGGAACCCTTGAAATCGCGCAGCACCACGGGCAGCACCGATCCGCACGTCGGATCCGAAGGGGTCTCGTCGACGTCGATGCCGCCATTGGTGCTGGCAGCGCCGACCGCGGCGTTGACGCTGGCAGCACCGATGTTGCCGCTACCGGTGCTGTCCGAGGTGGTGCCATTCGAGCCGTCGCCGAGCTGGTCGCGGCGCGGCGACTCGGTGTTGCTGGAGCAACCAACCAGGCAGGCGGCCAAAAGGGCGGTGGAACCAAGGACGAACGAGAAGTTCACGGAAGTCTCCTGCGTTAAGGGCCTGCTGAGCAGGGGCCAGGAGCGTGGCACGTGCTTGGCGACGATTCCACGGAAACGGGCAGGGCGGCCGAGTGACCCGGGCCGCGCGCCTGGCCCGTCCAGAGAGACGACAGATTTTCGGTGGTAACGATCGAAGCGGCGCGGGGGGCCCGTGCCGGGCCGGCTCAATCTGCGAACACGCTCAACTTGAGCCACTGCGGCAGCTGACGCTTCAGGGCGGCGTCGCCACTGACGCGGAGGTCTTGACTGCGTGCAGCTTGTGCCATGGTGCGCGCGCCGCCCCAAATTTCTACCAGGCATCGCGTGGTGCCTTCGACGACCAGTTGCACTTCATGGCCGGGATCGGTGAAGCAGACCTCCGCTTCGCCCCGCTCGAGCCTCAGCCAATAGCGGCGTTGTTCGGGGCGAGCGTCGACGAACTCGAAGCGCACGACGATGCGCCCGGGCGGCACACTTTGATGATCGATGCGCCGGTGCATGTCCCACATCAGCAAGCCGGGATCGAGATGCTCCTGAGTCAAGGCGTGCATCGCCCAGCGTTTGCCCCAGAACCCCAGCCCGGTCACGATTTCCTCGAGCTCGCGGCCGGCCTGCGTCAGGGAATACTCGTGCCCGCCGCCCGACCCGAGGCGAGGCGCCTTCACCACCACGCCTGCATCTTCGAGCGACTTCAAGCGCTGCGACAACATGGTCTTCGACATCAAGGGAACGCCGCGCAGGATGTCGTTGAAACGCCGCGACCCCATCAAGAGCTCGCGCACGACCAGCAGTGTCCAGCGTTCAGCCAGCACCTCGAGAGCCATCGCCACCGGACAGAATTGACCGTAGGTCTTCATTGCCCGCCCGCAGTCTAACGCAGGCGCTCGCGCGGTCCAGGATCCGTACCGGCGAGGTCCAGTTTTTAGACCGGGTGGGTTCAGTTCCCGTACTTGTTGCGTTTCGCTCGTGGATTCACCCTGGAATCAGGTCAGCAAAGGAGGCCCGCCATGGGCAAGGGACTACATATCGATTGGATTTCGAGGGTTCGGGAAATCGGTCCGGCGTTCGCCGAGTGCGCGGCTTCTGCCGACCGCGAGCGGCGCTTCGTGGCGGAGAACTACACGACGCTCGCGCAAGCGGGGATCCTGGGTATGCTCGTGCCGTCGGAGTTGGGTGGAGGCGGGGCGAGCCACGGGGAAGCCTGCCAAATGTTGCGTGAGCTCGCTCACTACTGCCCATCGACGGCGCTGGCACTCAGCATGCACCAGCACCTGGTGGCGGCGACGGTGTGGCGACATCTGCACCAGATGCCGGGCGAAGCCTTGCTCCGGCGCGTGGCCGGTGAGCATTTGGTGCTCGTCAGCACCGGCGCAGGCGACTGGCTAGGCAGCAACGGTGAAGTCGAGCCCGTGGAGGGCGGCTATCGAGTGACCGGCAGCAAGCACTTCGCCAGCGGTTCCCCCGGCGGCGACCTGCTCGTGACCAGCGCGGCCTGGACGCAGTGTCCCGATGGCCCCGCGGTGCTGCATTTCGCCGTGCCGCTCAACGCCGCGGGAGTTTCGGTGGCGAACGATTGGGACACCCTGGGAATGCGCGGAACGGGCTCGAACACCGTCACGCTTCAAAGCGTGTTCGTGCCCGAGCAGGCAATCAGCTTGAAACGGCCGCGCGAAGGCTGGCACCCGGTATGGAGCATCGTGCTCACGGTGGCCGCACCCATCTATTCATCGCCCTACGTGGGTATCGCCGAGCAGGCGGCCGAGGTGGCTCGCGGCATCTGCAAGGGGCGCGTTCGAGGGCAAGAAGCCGCCATCGATGGTCCCAACGCCCACGTGCCGTACCTTTTGGGAGAGATGGAAAATGCGCTGGCCACCGCGCGCATGGCTCACCGCGCGCTGATCGACAACGCCAACGACTACGATTTCACGCCCGACATCGAGCGCGCGAACCGGGCTCTCGTCAGCAAGACCATTTTGGCGAAGGCGAGCGTCGAAACCGTGACCAAGGCCATGGAAGCGGTCGGCGGTGGCTCGTACTTCACGCGCATGGGGCTCGAGCAGCTGTTGCGCGACGTGCAAGCGGCCCAACACCACCCCTTGCCCGAGAAACGCCAGCAGCAGATCACGGGACGCCTGGCCTTGGGCCTGGCGCCGGTCTAGCCCCGGTCGGGCGCGAACACCTCATTCGAACTGCGCGTCGCCCTCGACGACCAACAGCTCTTGGGGCCCCGGTAGGGTGTCCGTGAGCGTTTGGCCGTCGACGGCGGTGATGCGCACGGTGACCGGATTTTCACCGAAGCCCGATGCATCGAGGAAGTAGTTGTAGTCTTGGCGCTCGGCGGCTCGGAACGCTGACCCGTCATTCGACCACTCCAGCGCTGCGATCGGCAAGGCATGGTTCAGCACCTGCACTGCAGTCCACCACGGGTTGGTTCCGTCCTTGTACCGGTACTGCACCGAACCCGAGACGTCGCAGCTGACGAAGGTCCAGTCGATGCCCACTCTGCCGTGTGCGAGCGGCGCGATCTGCTCGAAGGCTTGGGGGCTCAAGTCGAGATCGCCGCTCTGGCATTCGGGGCACAGGTCGACGATGCGCACCGTGATCGTCCCCATCGGACCGTCGACGCGCGCACACGCGCCGCACCAACCGCTCCCCGACCAATCGGGTGCGTTGATCGCCGCCACCATCAGGTCGTTCGGGCTCTCGTCAAACATACAAGCTCCGGCACCAGTGGCGGCGTAGTAGGTGGCTTCGCCACTCCTTCGCTCGCCGAACGCCGCACCTCCGCTGCTGCCTCCGCTGGTGGAGCCCCCACCGTTCGCGCCCGTGTCGTTCGAACTGGAGTTGCCCGAACCAGCGCCGTTGGAGCCGTTGCCGTTCGAGTCACCCTTGGGATCGGCATCCTCCGGAACCCCGCCCTCGTCGTCCGAGCCGCACCCTACCAGCGCCACCGCTGCCAGCGCCACCGCGAAGCGAAAGCCCATGACCTTGGATTCTACCGCGTTCGCCGCTTCCCTGCACCCTGCGGCATGCGGCCGAGCTTTTCCGGGTGTTCCTGCGTCCGGGCGCGCACGCCGCCCGTTCCAACCCGGGCGCCCGATCGTGCTTCGGCTGGGTCGGCAGTTGCGCTAGGGTGGCCACGCGAAAGAATTCTGGCGATGCCCGTCGAGACCCAAGAGTTGCTGGTGTTTCACGCGGTCGTGAAACATTCCAACTACGCCAAGGCCGCCGACGAGCTCGGGCTCAGTCCTTCCGGCGTCAGCCGCATCGTGTCCCGGCTCGAGGAACGCTTGGGCGCCCGGCTGATTCAGCGCACCACGCGCAAGCTGAAGCTCACCGAGGTGGGCCAAGCGTTCCATGCGCGCACCTCGCAGGTCATGAGCGATCTCAAGGACGCCGAGATGGAGGTGCAGCAGACCGTGCTCCGGCCTCGGGGCACGATCCGGATCAGCACCTCCGTGGCGTTCGGTCAGTTCTATCTGGGGCCTTTGCTCGTCGAGCTGACCGATCGCTACCCCGAGCTCACAGTCGACCTGTTCCTGACCGATCGCTTCATCGATCTGATCGACGAAGGGATCGATCTCGGCATTCGTTTCGGGACGTTGCCCGATTCTCGATTGATCGCCCGTCGGCTGTGTACGAACCACCGCGTGCTCGTGGCGGCGCCGAGTTACCTCGAACGCCGCGGTACCCCGCGCACGCCTGCCGACCTTCCCGGGCACGAATGCTTGATCTTTACCAGTTTCTCCAAGCCGCAAGAGTGGCGGCTGATCGGGCCTGACGGGCCCGTCACCGTGGGTATCTCGGGTCATATCTCATCGAACAACATCGCGGCTCTGGCGAGTGCGGCCGAGAGCGGCATGGGCATTACGGTGACTGCGACCATGGTCGTGGGCCCCCAGCTGGCTTCTGGCCAGCTGGTGCGGGTGCTGCCCCAGTACGAATTCGAGCCTAGCGCTATTTTCGCGGTTTATCCTTCGGCGCGGCAGCTGTCCACCAAGGTGCGCGCCGTGGTCGACTTCCTGGTCGAGCGCCTGCCCGATCCACCCCCTTGGGATCGAGCGCTGTCCAATGTGATCAAACCTGCTGAACGCTACGGAGCGCGTTCGGGTTAGCGACGCCCCCCAAAGTCAGAGACGGCTACCTCGACGCTGGAGCGAGGGGGTTGGGGTGCCGCTGGGCCCCGACCCGCGGTGTCGCGCAGGATCGAAGCGGCGGCGCGTCGCTGGGCGTTGCGCTTGGCGGTGCCGTCCGGGACCAAGCCTGCGGCTTTCGCTGCGGAGGCGCGCGGGACGCTGCGCCGCCGCGCAGGAGCTGGCGCCGGCGCGATAGGCAGATCCGCGATGTCCACGACGTCCGCGACGTCGGCCACCTGTGGGGCCAGGCTGAGCTCGTCGACGCCCCTCCCCGCGAGCGCCGGCAGCGGCTCTGCTTGCACGGAGAGCGAGTTCGTTGCGAGCGCCAGCGTCGCCAGCGAGGCGAGCAGCACGCCACTCAGCGCCGCACCCACGCGCCAATGCCGTCTCGCGCCGAGGGTTTCCATTGCCCGCTGCAGCGTGACGCTGACTGGCTCGACGCTGCGCGAACGTGCGGCCGTCACGTGCGCAGTCGCAGGCCGCTGGCGTGAGCCATGGCTCACGATGCCGCGCAGCGCCGTTGCCAATGCGCGCACGTGGGGCGGGCGCCCTCCGGGGGATTTTCTCAGGCAACCCATCACCACGTCATCGAATGCGTAGGGCAGGCCGGGGCACACGTCGCTGGGCCGCTGCGGTTCGGTGTGCAAGATGCGAGCGTAGACCTCGGCGATGGATTGGCCGGTGAACGGCAGCACGCCTGTTGCGAGCCGATACAGCACGACCCCCAAACTCCAGACGTCGGCGCGCGCGTCGATGCTGTCGTAACCCATCAACTGCTCGGGCGCCATGTAGTTGGGCGAGCCGATGGCCACTTGCGGCTGGGTCAAGCGTGACAGCGTACCACCGGTCTGCTTCGAGATGCCAAAGTCGAGCAGCTTGATCGTCTCGACGCCACGCTGCGAACGCGCGAGAAACAGGTTCTCCGGCTTCAGGTCACGGTGCACGATGCCTTTCTGGTGCGCTTGGTCGAGACCTTCTGCGGCTTGGATCACGTAACCGATGGCTTCAGCGAGCGGGAAGGGGCCTATGCGCCCCAGGCGCGTCTGCAGGTCTTCGCCGTCGAGGTACTCCATCACCATGAACAGGCCGGCGCCGTCGAGGCGGCCGACGTCGAGCACCTTCACGATGTGTTCGCTGTTCAGTTGTGCGATGGTCTTGGCTTCGCGCGCGAAACGTTCGGCAATCTCGGGCTCGACCGCGAGCTCGCGGCGCAAAAACTTGACGGCCACGAGGTGCTCCAACACCAGGTGCTCGGCCGTGTACACTCGCGCCATGCCGCCCTCTCCGAGCGGTTCCAGGATGCGGTACTTGCCGTCGATGACGCGCCCTACGAGCGGATCGGGCAGATCGGTGACCACTACTGTCGACATGGTTCGTTCCAACTTCTGTCTGGGCCTCGTGTAACTATTCCCGTTGCGCCCAAGTCATGGAATCGCCTGTCGAACAATTCACCCGTGAGTGGCCGTCACGAATCGCCGCGCCCAGCTTTTGCCGCGGTTTCTGCCGCTTTCTTGCGGGCGTCCGCGCCGCGCCGGCAGCTCGTTAACGGGTGACGCGAGTAGACTGGCGCGAAAGTGCCGGCGCTTGCGCCAAAAACCGCTCAACCCGGCAGCAAGCGTGCGGCTTCGAGTGCGATGGAAACGGCACGTTCTTCGGCGACGTGCCGCAGCCCTTCGGCTCCCAAAGCGTCGGTGTCACCTACGATACCGAGGACGCAGCCTGCAGCGACAGGGGCGGCCGCGCTCGAGTACACCTGTGCGAGCAGGAAGAGCTGGGCAGCTTCCATCTCGCTGGCAAGCACGCCGCAGCGTTCGAGCACGGCCATGTATTGGGCGTGTCGTTCGGCGAGGGGGCCATAGCCGTACTCGCGAGCGTACAGAGAGTCCTTGGTGTGCACCAGACCGACGTGGGTGACGGTGTCGAGCGCCAGGCGATGCGCTGCCTGCTTGAGCGCCAACACCAACTCGACGTTGGCGATCGCCGGGACCTCGCGCGGCGCGTAGGCATCGCACGCCGCTGCGTCCCGCACGGAGCCCGTGGCGATCACCACGTCCGCGGTCTTGACCCGGTCGCCGCTGAGGGTGCCCGCCGTGCCCACTCTGAGGAAGCGCCGGGCCCCCAAGGCCAACAGCTCCGTGACCACGATGTCGAGGCTGGGGCAGCCCATGCCCGTGGCCACGGCGCCGACGTCGACGGCGCGCCCGTCGAAGCGGAGCACTCCCAGATGCACATCGAAGCCGCGGGTGCCGGGCACGACGCGCCGGTCGACGAACTGGTCGCCGATGCTCGCAGCGCGTTCGGGTGAGCCCGGGAGATACATGAGCCGGCCGCCGGGATGTTCGCTGTGCAGGTCGTCAGCGGTCACCGGCAGATGGGTCGGGCGGAGTTCGCTCAATTGGCGGGGATGCGAGGCGGTCACGGTACACCTGAAATCGTCATAGCGCCGGCAGGCGGCAGCGCCCAGCGGGGATGAGCCCGACCTCGCTTGGTGCTAAGCAACGCGCATGGCCAAGCGTGAGGTTTCTGGCGGCAAAACGAACGCGTGCCGCGCCCTCGACCGCCTGAACATTCGCTACGAGCTCGTGCCCTACGAGTTCGACCCCGACCAGCTCGAAGCCGAACGCGTGGCAGAAAAGGTGGGTCTGCCGGCGGCGCAGGTCTGGAAGACGCTGTGCGTGCGAGGCGACGATCGGTCCAGCCTGTTCGGACTGATTCCGGGCGATCGGGAGCTGGATCTGAAGCTGCTCGCCAAGGTTGCCGGGTGTCGTTCGGTGGAGCCTGTGGCGGTGAAAGAGCTGCAGCAGCTCACCGGCTACATTCGTGGGGGGGTGACGGCGCTCGCATGCAAGAAGCCGTTGCCGGTGTTTGCCGACGCAAGCATCATGAGCCACGAGATGGTGTCCGTGTCTGCGGGGCAGCGCGGGTTACAGATCTTTCTTGCGCCCGCGGACTACGTGCGTGCCACGCAGGCGACGCTGTGTGCGATCGCGCGCGAGAAGGCCGCGGGCTGAGCGATCGGCGGGACCGCGTTTCGAGCTCGAGGATGGTGCCGGTGGACATCGAGAGTTGGGGCAGAGTTGCGGTGGTGAGTGCGCTCGCGTTGGGCAGCTTACGCGCCTTGGTGCTCTGGCGCGCTCAGAGTAAGGTCGACGCGGTGAATGCGGCCGTGCTCGGCACGCTCTCCGAGGGGCGCGCCGAAGATCTCGATCGGGTGCTCGCCGGAGCGGGAGCGGGTTTGTACCTGGACGTCGCCCGGGCGGTCGCGCTGCCGGTGGACAAGTTGCGCGAGGAGCAGACCACGGAGCTGCGCCAGCGTCTCGATCGGGACATGAGGCGCGCGCTGGTGGTCGCCGGGCAGCGCGCGCGGCAGCTCGGCTGGCTGGACTCCGTCTGCATGGTGCTGAGCGCGGCGGCGGCCGTAACCAACCTGATTTCTCGAGCTCCTTCTACCATCACCACGCTGGGGCTGTTGGCGGCCACGCTGCTCGTCTGGTCGAACCAACGCGGCTATCGGGCCTTGCTGCGGGATCAAGTGGCTGGAGCGGCGGCGCTCGTGGATGCCCTCGTAGTGGGGATCGAGCAAATTCGATCGAGGACGACCCGCGAGCTCTAGCGGTCCCCCGAAATTCTCTGCAGAAAATCGGCGCGCGGCTGCCGCTGTCGGGCTCGGGCTTGCAGTCCGGCTTCCCGCGCGCGAAAAAGGAAGTCACGATGAGGTGTCGAAGGGTCGCGCTCTGGGTTGGTGCGGGAATGGTGGCGTGTGGTGGTGGGGGTGAACCACCGCCCAGCAAGTCGCCGGCGGCGGTGACGGTCGTCTCGGAGGAACCCGATGTGGCGCCCGAGCCGCTCCCTGTGACCGTCGTCGACCTCGTGGGCCGTGATGGCGACGTCTTCGTTCACTTCGACGCGAAGGCATTCAGAGCAGGCACGCTGTATCAGGCGATCATGAACGTCGTGAACAGCGTACCCTTGGTCCGCGATCAGCTTGCGGATCTGACGCAGACCTGCGGCTTCAACCCGGTCGAGGCGCTGGCCGAGGTGGGTTTCTCGGCGCGGGTGCGGCGCAGAGACCTGGATATGGACACCGCGGTCTTGGCGGCCCGTTCTTCTCAGAGTCCTCAGGCGAGTCTGGAGTGCATCCGCCGGTTGATTCCCGAGTTCAAGCGGACCGAGGTCGCGGGGTACCCGGCACTCGACATGGCGGATGGCTACGTGGTCGCCGCCGAACCGTTCGTGGTTCTCGGAGAACATCAGCCGGTGCGACGGGCGCTCGGTCGCCTGGCGAACGGCGCGAATCAGCGCGTCCCTCCCGGTTTTCTGTACGCCGAACTCGAGTCGGCCGAGATGTTCGAGGCCGAGCGCATAGTGATCGGCCTGGGGCAAGGACCCAAGGGGACGGAGTTCGAGGTGCACGCCCGGGCAACGTCCGTCGAGCAGGCGCAGGACCTAGAACGTTCGGTGCTCGAAATGCGCAGGGAAGGGCTCGAAGAGATCCAGGAAGCCGAGCTCGAGCCTGCCGTGAAAAACCTCGCTACCTCGCTGGTCGAAAGCGTGATGTTCGAGCGCCGCGGAGCGGACTTGGTGGGCGCCTTCGACTTCGGCTCTCCCGAACGAGAGACGCAGATCTTGGGGCTCGGGACCGCGATGGTGGTTCAGGCGATCGAGCGCTACTTGCGTATGAGCAAGGTCATGGAGGCAAGGCGGGCCATGTATGTCATCGCCAGTTCCCTGCGCGAGTACGCGGCGAATCAAAATCCTCCGCGCTTCCCGGCGTCCGCGCCCCTCGTGCCCCCGCAGGTGCCCGCGGGCAGCCGTTACCAGTCCGTCGAGGCGGACTGGCAACAGGCCGGTTGGAAAGAGATCGGGTTCAGCTGGTCGCCGCCCCAGTACTACGCATTTGGGTTCGACACGGCCCGCGGCGGGCGCAAGGTGACGGTCCGCGCGCTCGGAGATCTCGACGGTGACGGACAGCCCGCGAAGTTCGAACTCGACCTCGAGATCAAGGGCGGACAGATTACCGGCGAGTCGGAGACGATCCGTGAGGAGCAACCCGACGAGTAGTCGGTAGCACCCCACGGAAACGCTTGGATTCACGCGCAGCTGATGTCGTACGTGTGCGTGTGGTCGTCGGGGTCGGTGACCTTGTTGGTCAGCGTGCCACCGTTCACGAGCGTCATCACCTCTTCTGCGGACAGGGTCAGCGTGTGAGAGTGCATGTCCCCGCCGGCGAATTCTACGGGCTGCGTCGACTCCCCGTTGACCAGCATCAGGAGCGCCGCTTCTTCGCCTCCGTCGAGCGGTAAATGGTCATGAGCGAACTGTGAGGTAGTCGAGACGTGCACCAGCATGACGCCCGTGCAACTCATCATGTTGCCGGTGCCCCCCGCCCCGCTCGAAGTGTTGGTCCCGGCGCCGGTGCCGCTCGCAGTCGCGGTGCCGGTACTGCTGCTCGTCGCCGTTCCCGTCGTGGTGCCTGCACCCGTGGTCGAGGCCGTGCCGGTGGTGGTACCGCCCGTGGTGCTACCCGTAGTGCCACCGGTGGTGCTCGCGCTGCCCGTGGTACTCGCGCTGCCCGTAGTGCTCGCGCTGCCCGTCGACGCGGAGGCAGCGGTGTTGCTCGCGGTACCGGTGCCGAGGCCGGCGGTGGTCGAGGTGCTGGTGGCGCCGCCGACGGTCGCTGTGTTGGTGGCCGTCCCGCCGGTGGGACCCGAATTGCTGGCCTCTTCGTCGCCGCCGCTGCATGCGGCGAGGACGCTACCGGCCACGCCCGTCAGTGTGAGCTTGAGGAACAACTTTCGGTTCATATTTTCGGGATGCATGACCATTCGTCTCCAACGGGGCTGAGGAAGCTCGAGAAAGCGCCGACGTATGGCGCTGTAGGTGCAAGTTCAGTAACGCAGCTCAGCGACAAGGTCGAGCAAGCAAGGCACGAATGGGTCAATACCTATGCGGAATACGCCAAGGCTGCGTGATTCCGGCGAAGGCGTAGCGAGCTTCTCGCGCAGCACGGTGAGGCGGGGGGCAAATCATGAGAACAACTGGTCCCCGCTGCGCAACGCTGGGGCACGCCGCCACGGTCCACTCCGTTCACCAGCGTCGGCGCTGGAGCGGGGCAACGCCGCAGCTGCCCTCCGTGCAGCGATGCGCGACGAGGCTGGAAAGCGACCGCTTGTTTGCCGAGATCATCTGAAAGAAGCGTTCGGCGAGGGGTGCGAAAGCGGGTCCGGCGAGGCTGTAGGACCACTCGCGCCAGCCTTCCAGCGCCCAGAGGCAGGTCAAGAACGCGGCAGGTCCTGCCCAAACATCGTGCGTATCGCTCACCACCACGAGCTCGTCGCCGAGCCACGGGATCTCGCCAAACTCGGCGCGGGCTTGCTCGGAGGTGCACGCGACGAACTGGATCGGTAAGTACGCGGGCTGGGTGAGCATCCAGTCACGACAGCGGCGGCATAGTGGGCAGCTAGGGTCGAACAACACGGTGAGGGTCTTGGGTCGGGCGGGGGCGTCGAGGCGCTCCAGAGCGAGCGCCTCGACATCGTCGATCCAGGCTTGGGTATCCACGGCGAGGCTCCTAGGGTGTGGCACGCGGAAACGCGGGCGCTGGTTCGAAGCGGAAGTGTTCACCGAGGTGGGCCTGCGGTTTCACCGGCGGGGGAGCCAAACGGATCTGCCCGCGCCGCCGAATCCGGTAGAACAGATACAAGTTGAAGAAGTGCAGCACACCCAAGCCGATCATCAGGGCCCCGAGCTTCATCGCCAGCATTTCGATGGCCTCCACCGGCGTGAGCTCCGAGCGACCGCTGCGCAGCGTCAGCAGCGCATACCCGAGATTCAGCAGGTAGAACCCGACGACCAGGAGTCGGTTCACGGCGCCCGACATGCGCGGGTTGTGCGAGAAGACGTCTTCGAGGAAGACCTCTCCGTGTTTGAAGAGCGTGCGAGCGATCCACACCGTGAGTGCGACGCTCACGCCTGCGTACGTGAGGTAGGCGAAGCCCAGGTGCTGGGCAGAAGCGATGGTATCCATGGCCAATGGCCTCCTTTCACCCTTGGTTACAGGGCGGCTCGCTCCGAGTTCTGCGGCACCAGCACTTTTTTTCGCAGCCCGCGCAAGCGCTGGAAAATGCGGCGGACGCTGCTTCGAAACGGTCTCGAAAGAAAGGGTTTCGGGAGATTCACGCGCCGGTGTGGCGTGTGCGCCTTCGCGGCTCTAGACTCAGCGCGTGTCTTGGGTCACCTCGCGCGAAGTCAGTACTCTCCCCGTCGTGCGCGAGCTGGCGGACACGCTCATGCTGGGTCACTTGCTCGACCTGCTGCGCGATCGCTACGGCCACTATCAGCTGCTCGATCATTGGACGCAAGGCGAGTTCCACCACGATCTGGTGTTGCGTGTCAGCGGCCCACTTCAGGGATTGCCGGGTCCGGTCTTGGTGATCGCCACCAACTGCAACGGCGGTGTCAAAGAGGTCTTGTGCTTCGCGACACCGCCCGACCGCGGCGCGCTCTGGGCGTATCGCTGCCCCGACAATCCCGAGTTCGAGGGCACGCTGCCCCCGGTGCTCGAGCGCGCGGTCACATCGCACTGGTTCGACCCGTGTGAGTTGCTCGAGCCCGACGCGCGCAGTGAACTTCGCGTCGAATGCCGACAGCGCCAGCTCGGCGGCGGCTGGATGAAGAAAGCCGGCGGCTAGAGTCGTTCAGCCAGGCGAGGGGCGCGCTTGCGCGCTTCGGCGATGATCGGCTTTGCCTCGTCCTTGGACAGGCCGAGCAGCTTCACCAGGGCGGCGAGCGCTTTCTTTTCCGGCTGGGTCTGAGCCCCGTCTGCATGGGTCAAGAGCGCCGCGTGCGCCAGGAGCAACTCGCGGTCTTTGGGGCCGAGCTGGTCGAGAGGTACGTCTTCGGCGAGGGTCCGCTTGTGCTTCGCGTATTCGACGAACTCGCTTTCTTCGGCTTCGTTCGCGTCGAAGGCCCAGAGCAAGCCGTCGATCATGCTCTGTTCGGGGGCGTCGAGCTTGCCGTCGGCCCAGGCCACCGCGATGAGCGACTTCATGATGTGCATTTCAGAGGGCGTCATGCCCCGAGAGTAGCGCAAAGCGCCGGCATCAGGACCACTGAACGGAACGCTTGGTGAAGGCGCCATCCATCCAAAACCCAGTGATTGGGAACGTGACACGGGGCGCTGTGTCTGCGGTCGCGCCGAGCGCCACCAGAAGTGGTGCGTAGTGCTCCCAGGTAGGCAGCGCCGTGCGCGCCGCGGGGGCTCGGACCTGGAAGTCGAGCAGCGCGTCGATGTCGGCGCGCTGGAGGCTCGTCGCCGCCCATTCGTCGAATTCGTGCGCCCAGGCCGGCGTCCCGCGTCGAAGCGCGAAGGCCATGTTGTGCGTCAGAAAGCCGCTGCCGAACACCAGGACACCCTCGTGCCGAAGCGGGGCGAGCGCACGACCCAATGCGAACAACTCGCCGGGATCGAGTGCGGGCATCGACAGTTGCAGCACGGGGATGTCGGCGGCCGGGTACATCGCCACCAAGGGCACATAAGCGCCATGATCGAGCCCTCGGGTCGGGTCGTCGGCCACGGCGATGCGCTTCTCATGAAGCAATGAGCGAACCCGAGCGGCGAGATCGGGCGCGCCGGGCGCCGCATACTGCGTCTGGTAGTAGCGTTCGGGAAAGCCGTAGAAGTCGTAGACCAACGGCACGGGCGTGACTGCCCCGAGGGTCGTCGGGCGCTGCTCCCAGTGAGCGGACACCATCAAGACGGCCCGCGGCCGTGGGAGCGACACCGCCCAGCGGCGGAGCTCGTCGACCCACGCTGCATCGTCGAGCAGCACCGGAGCGCCGTGTGCCGCGAAGATCGCCGGCATGGTTCCTTGCGCCGCAGCGTTGCCCGCGGGGGCCGCAGCGCCGTCGGGAGCCACGCCGGTGGGGCTGGTGCTGAGCTCCTGAGACGAGGTCACGGGGGGTTCGCCTTCTGCAGCGCCGGGAGTCCGTCGCCGTTCGCAGCCGAGCCAAGGCAGGGTCGAGAGTGCGGCGAGGACCTGGCGGCGATGCATGAGTCGTCGAGTCTAACTCCGATTGGCGCCGAGCTTCAGCTGGATCAGGACGTCGTCCTTGATCAAATCGTCCGGCATGCCTGGGTACACGATGCCGAAATCCTTGCGGTTGATGGCGAATTCAGCCTTCACCGTCAGGGTGTCACCGTTCACCTGGATCGAGGCAGGGAAGCTGATGCTGCGCGTGACTCCGTGCAACGTCAGGTTGCCGGTGACGGTGTGGGTCGCGCCTTCAGCGCCACCGGGTTTCACCGACGTCGACTCGAAGCTTGCCTTCGGATACTTCGCCACATCGAAGAAGTCAGGCGACTTCAGGTGGCCTTCCAGTTTCTCTGGTTCGACCTGGACGGAGCCCATGTCTATCTCGACCTTTACCGTGCTCTGCTCCGGGCGGCGGTCGACGAGCTGCACGCTTCCCGAAAAGGTTTGGAACGATCCTTCGTGTTTCCCGGTGACCTTGGCGCCCACGAAGGCGAGGCTCGAGTTTTTGGCGTCGAACTTGTACTCGACCGCTCCCTGCTTCGCGGCTGGCGCGGGCTGTGCGGCGGCCGGATTCGAAACGGCTTTCACCTTGTCGGCGCTGGGGTCATTGTCGCAGGCGGTGGTGAGGGCACCCAGGGCTAAGCCTCCCAGCATCAAATACGTCCACTTCATGTTTCAATCCTCCGTTGGTCGGGCGCCGCCCGTGCGAGTTCGTGTCGAATTGTCGGGAACGGCTGACGGCCCTGACCGACCGCCACCGCGCCTGACCCCACGGAATGTAGGGCGTTCCCCCGAGAAAACAATTGCCTCAGGGGGAACATGGCTGTTCCAGTACTGGAACAATGGACCTGAACGACCTGCTCCTGTTCAAGACGATCGCCGACGCCGCCGGTGTTTCGGCGGCCGCAAAACAGTTAGGCGTACCCAAGTCTTCGGTGAGTCGAGGGTTGGCGCGTCTGGAACGCGAGGCGGGTGTGACACTCATGCACCGCACGACGCGGCGCGTGTCGCTCAGCACGGCGGGGCTCGCGCTCTATGGCAAAGTCGCCCCACTGATCGCGGAGCTCGAGCGTTCGGTCGTAGCGCTGCCTGAACGCGCCTCCACGCCGTCCGGCCGTTTGCGCATCACGGCGGCGCCCGATTTCGCCGCGGTGGTGTTGGCGGACATCCTGGCCGGGTTCACTCAGCGCTACCCTCAGGTTGAACTCGACGTACACGTATCGAGTCAATTCGTCGATCTCGTTGCGGAACAGATCGACGTCGCCTTGCGCATCTCGGCGCAGCGTTTGAAAGACTCCGCCCTGATCGCCAGGCCGCTCGCTTCGTTCTCGATGCGCGTCTATGGATCCCCCGAATACCTGTCCCGAGTGGTGCCCCCGAAGGCGCCAGAAGATCTGACGCGCCTGCGCTGGGTCGGGTTGCCCGGGCGTCGAAAGCATGCGCTCACGAGCGGAGCGTCGACCGCCGTGATCCAGGTGCGGCCGGCGCTCGCGTGCGACGACATGTTCTTCGCGCGGGCAGTGCTGCGCGCGGGCGCTGGCGTGGGGTTGCTGCCCGGCTTCCTCGCCGAACGCGATCTGCGACGCGGCGATCTGGTGTGCGTGCTGCCGCGTTGGGAGCTGCCGACGGGGCGCTTGTGGCTCGTGCGACCTCGCTCCGGAGAGGTGCCTGCCAAGGTGCAAGCCTTCGAGCGCTACCTGAGCGCGGCGCTCGAAACGCGCAGCCTGTAGCTGCTTCGCCCGTGAGGACCCCGGCCTCGCGCTCGGCGGGTTCACGGCGAGTCCGCAGGCGCTGACGGACGCATCGACCACGTGCAACACGCGCTCAGCGTGCTCGCGGGCGGCGCCCGTCAGCTCCCCGTCAGCCGCCTCTTTCAGGCGGCCTCCGCGGCTCAGGGCTCGCTGTCGCCGGCTCCCGTAGTGCCGCCCGCGCCGGTGGCTGCAGCCGTGCTCGATCCCGTCGAGTTCGTGGTGCCGCCGGTGCTGGTGCTGCCGGCGCTCGTGCCGCCGGTACTGGTGTTGCTGGTGGTCGTGCCGTCGGTGTTGGTGTTGCTGGTGGTCGTGCTGCCGGTGATGGTGGCCGTGTCGCCGGTGCTCGTGTCCGTGACGGCGGCGGCGCTACCCGTGGTGGTGCCGCCCGTGACCGAGGCGCTGCTGGTGGCCGTCGTCGTCGCGGTGGTCGAACTCATCGAGGTCGTGCTACTGGTGTTCGCCGAGGTGTCGCACACACAGTCGCCCCAGGTGCCATCGGGCTGACACCTGCTCAGCCCGACGCACTCGTCGGTGGTACATGCGAGCGTCGCGTCAGCCGCGCACGGCCCGGTCGCCCAGTCTTCTTCCGTCGCGCAGCCGCCGAGCAGGGCCAAAGCCAGGGTAGCCACGAAGGCGAGAGGCGGGAGCGCGAGCGGGCGACGTTTCATGGGCGGCAGTATGCCAAAAGCGGGGCGCCTCGATGCATGCGAAGTACATGGCAAAAATGTCAACAAGTTCAAATATTTACTGTGTGCCTGGCTCAGCAGCGCCCGCGCGCGCGGGTTTCCGAGCTGGGGCAAGAGCTCTCGGTGTAAGGCGCGCCGCGCTCCCGCGTTCAGCAGTGTGCGACCCCGAACCTGAGCTCGCCGACGAGCGGGCCTCCGCGGCTCGGGAAGCTCGCGCACCAATTCACCGAAGGGGCGCCCGACGAGACGGCGCACATGGAGACGATCGATGAGAACTGCACTTTCACTGTTGGGCTGGTCATTGATGGCGGGTATCGTCGTGGGTTGCGCGACCGCGACTCCGGAGGCGGCAACGCCCGAAGCGCC
The DNA here is from genome assembly GCA_025937785.1 of Polyangiaceae bacterium. Lineage (GTDB taxonomy): Bacteria > Myxococcota_A > Polyangia > Polyangiales > Polyangiaceae > JAICQQ01. The sequence goes on along the minus strand of JAICQQ010000104.1, from coordinate 9,938 downwards.
CGAGGGTTCGAGTGGGACGAAAGCGGCGCCGGCTGTCGCGGCAGTTCCAGCATCACCACCGGACGCGCTCATGCGTCCGGTGCCTGCCGGTGAAGAAGCCTTGAGCGCACCCGTGGATACCGGCGCCGACGGCGCCGCTCGCAAAGGCGATGACGCCGAGATGCGCAGCTACGCGCCGAGCGCGGAAGCCGCTCCGGCACCCAAAGCCGCCGCGCCCGCGGGCGCGCCGCCCCCTGTGACCGCGGACTCGCTGACGCTGGAAAGCGCGACGGCGAGCGGGGGAGGCATGGGCGCTGGCAGCGGTCGAGCGTCGAGTGCGCGACGAGGGCCGCCGAGTCCGAAGCCCAGCGCGGCGCCGGCGGGTGCCGCCAACGCGCAGCTTGCCACCGGTGTGCGCGCGGGTGAATGGGACGACAACGCGAACTTCCGTGAGTTCTCGCGCTACCTGCAAAAGAAGCAGGGCGACGTAGCTTTCCATCCTGTTTCGCTCGCGTCGCGCCGCTTCGTGGTGGTGAGCGACGCGCGCGGCAAGGCGGTTCCGAACTGCACGGTTCGAGTCGAGGACGCGCGAGGCCACGAGGTGCATCTCACCACGCAGGCCTCGGGTCGCGCGCTGCTGTTTCCGCGTGCCGAGGGGCTCACGGGCAGGCAGCTTGAGCTCACTGCGAGCTGCCAGGGGCAGCGTGCCACGGCGCGTGCCGATCTCGAGCACGCGGACGGTGTCGTGAAGCTGGCGCTCGGCAAGCAGCGCGCGCTCCCGCGGCAACGCACCGTCGACGTCGTGTTCGTGCTGGACACCACCGGCAGCATGTCCGAAGAGATCAGCGCGCTGAAGGGGACCATCGCCGAAGTGGTGTCGTCGCTCCGGAGTCAGAACGCGCGGCCGCGACTCGGACTCGTGGAGTACAAGGACGTCACCGACGGTTACGTCACGCGCTTGCATCAGATGACGACCGACGTGGAGGGCTTCACCGAGCGCGTGGCCAACCTCGACGCTGCTGGTGGCGGTGACACTCCGGAGCACGTGAACGCCGGCTTGCGCGTGGCGGTCGAGCAGATCCGCTGGAATCCCGAGTCGGTCGCGCGTCTCGCCTTCTTGATCGGCGACGCTCCGCCTCAGCTCGGCTACGCACAGGACGTGAGCTACGCTAGCAGCATCAAGGCAGCGAGTCACAAGGGCATCCAGATCTTCACGATCGCTGCGTCGGGCATGGACGACCTGGGTCAAGTCGTGTGGCGGCAGATCGCCCAGTTCACGGGTGGCACCAACATGTTCGTGCTGCGCGGCGGCGCGGGCCCGCAGTCGACCGGCGCGGGTGACGCCGAGAGCAGCTGCGGCGGGACGCACAAGAACTATTCGAGCGGAAACTTGGCCGAGCTGATCACGGGAAAGGTGACCGGCAGCCTGCGAGCGCTCGAGAACGACCCCATGCTGATCGCGGGCCTCGGTGAGGACGAGAATGCCAAGCCCTGCGCCGAGCGAGTGACCTTGGCCCGCTAGGCCCTGCCGAGAGCCGTGGGACCTGTTACAGTGGAGGTCCCATGGGCTCTTGGCGACGCTGTTTGCCGCACCTGGCACTGCTTCACGCAGCCGCTTGTACGGTGCCAGCGACGCAGGGAGGGCCGAGCGCTCGGTCCGCGAGCGGGAGTGGGGACGGCACGGCGACAGCGGACGAGCGCTTGCCTGCTTTCTTGTCCGGTGACTTCAGCGAGCGCGTGGCGCGCGCGCGCCAGCTCAGCGACGAGCGTCCAGCGAGCCTAGAGTTTCACGACGCGCCTGCGTTCGCCCGTGTCGCCGAGCAAACTGCCGAGCGCGACGGTCTGGTGCCGACCGTCGTCGACACCGGAGCCTTTCAGCTCGCCTTCGGCTTTGCGCTTTTGGCCAAAGCCTCGAGCCCGCCCTACGCCAAGACCCAGCGCGAGAACTTGTTGGCGTTCTATGACCGCGGCAAACACGTCGTGCATGCTCGGCTCGACGCGGTCAGCGAGGGCGGCGAAGCCGAGCTCGAGCTTTTGATCGCACACGAGCTCGGGCATGCGCTCCAGGCGCAACACTTCGTCGCGCCCAACTTCGCCAGCCTGCCGGGGGAGGACGCACGTCTGGCGCGGCTCGCGCTGTTCGAGGGAGACGCGATGTTGACGATGCTCGCGTATCAGGCGCAGCGGGGTTTCATGCCGCTCGGGCGCCGTCTGCTGATGGCGGCCGGACAAGCAGGAGACATCGCCACCTTCGAGCGAGCGAGCGGTCTGGGCGACGCGAGCGAAGGCATGAGCGCATTGACCAGGGCGCGCCTCGAGTTCCCGTACGCCTCGGGGTTGAACCTCGTGTCGGAGCTGTACCGCGCGGGCGGCTTCGCGCTGGTCAATCGCGCGTTCGAGCGGGCGCCCGCGTCGACGGAGCAGGTGCTACATCCCGAGCGCTACCTCGCTGGAGACGAACCAGTGCCCGTCAGCGTGCCGAGCGTCCCCGAAGGGTACCGCGCAGTGGCGCAAGGCAGCGTCGGCGAGCTCTTGACGCGGCTCGCGCTGAGCGCGTGCGTCGAGACACCCGTCGCGATCCGCGCTGCCGAGGGTTGGGGCGGCGACGCCTTCCAGATCGTCGAGAAGGCGGGGCTCGCCGGCCTGTTATGGGCGACCACCTGGGATACCCTGGAGGACGCCCGCGAGTTCGAGCGCGCGATCCGCGAGTTGTCCAAGTCCTGCTGGGCCCACGCTCAGCTCACGGCCCGCTCCGTGTTTTCGGGTCCCGCATGGGTGGTGCGACAGGGCAAGAACGTCGCCGTGCAGCGCGGCATACCTCCCGGCGATGCGAAGCCGCTCGGGGCACGCCTGCTCGAGCTGCCGCAGCCGCGACCGAAAGCCCGGCGCCCATTCGGCGCGGTCCAACTGCGCCCCGCTCCGAACCCCGCGCCCTTGGCCAAGGCCCGGCAGGTGAGGGGGCGCGTGGTCGCTCCCCAGATGGGCGTCAGCGCAGCGGTGCCCGCGGGCTACGTCAGCGAGCTGTCCGAGATCGTCGTGCTCGCCGCGGTGCCGCCGGGCGGCGGCCGCATCGTGTTGACGCTCTCGGGGTGGATGGTCAACGCGGAGTCACTCGAGCGCCTGTACGCCGAGTACGCCGACGGCGTCGAATCCGAGCTCCGCGTGCCCCTCAAGCTGCACGGTGACGACCGCCGTGTCCTTACCCCGCTCGGCGAGGCGAGGATGCGCACGTGGCACATCGCCGATCAGGGGCTCACCTTCCAGCTGTTGGTCATTCCGATGTGCGCCAACACGGGGAGTCTGCTGGTGGCGCTCGCGTCCGAGAACGACGATCAGGAACGGCAGCAGCACCAGTGGCTGGCCACCCTGGCGCGGCTGCCGGAGCGCCCGGGAGCACTTTGCGACGTGCTCAACCCTTAGCCGCCGGGGTCGGGAGGCCCCGACCGCGAATACCTTGACGCCGAGCCGGTGGATTCTAGATTATCCGTCTATCTGGATATAAGGATAATTCACTTGATTGTCCCCACTGCCCGGGGGCAAGATGCCTGCCCAGTCTCGAACCCAGAAGGCCTTCCATGACGTCCCGCGCACCGAATCTCAGCCACCCCCTCGCCGCCCTGCTCGAACAGCGCGTCGTCGTCATCGACGGCGCCATGGGGACGACGCTTCGCACCTACGGAAAGACCGAGGCGGACATCCGCGGGCAGCGTTTCCAGGATGCGCCGAAGGACCTGCTCAACAACGGTGACCTCTTCTCGCTCACGCAGCCCGAGATGGTGTTGGACATCCACCGGCGCTTCCTCGAAGCAGGTGCGGACATCATCGAGACCAACACCTTCGGAGCCACCAGCATCACCCAGAGCGAGTTCTTCGTGGACGATCCACGCGAGCATGGTGGCCGCAAGAACCCAGAGTTCTACCAGAGCGTCATCGAGAACGATTTTTTGCGGCAGCTCGCCTGGGACATCAACGAGCAGTCGGCGCGTCAATGCCGCGAAATGGCGGAGCGCGTCGCGAACACCGACGGGCGGCCGCGTTTCGTGGCTGGCGCGATAGGCCCGCTCACGGTGTCGCTTTCGAACTCGCCGGACGCCGACGACCCGGGCTTTCGGGTCGCGACCTTCGCGCAAGTGAAGGCTGCTTACCGCGAGCAAATCCAGGCGCTGATCGCGGGCGGTTCGGACCTGCTGTTGGTCGAGACCATCTTCGATTCGCTGAACGCGAAGGCGGCGCTGGTTGCCGTGCGCGAGGTGCTCGACGAAACCGGCAAATCGTTGCCGATCATGATCTCTGCAGCCGTGGGCCGGGGGGGCGAAACCATGATCTCGGCGCAGACCACGGAGGCGTTTTGGAACTCCGTCAAACACGTGAACCCGCTCTCGGTGGGGCTCAACTGTTCGCTGGGCCCGGACCTGATGTACCCGTTCTTGGCCGAGCTGGCGCAGAAGTCGGACGCCTACGTCTCGTGTTATCCCAACGCCGGGTTGCCCAACCCCCTATCGCCCACGGGCTTCGACCTGGGGCCGGAGGACATGGGCAACTTCCTGGGCAGGTTCGCGCACGACGGCATCGTCAACATCGCGGGGGGGTGTTGCGGCAACACTCCCGAGCACATCGCGGCCATCGCCAAGGCCGTGGGCGTCGAACCCCCTCGCAAGCGCCCGGCTGCGAGCGTGGCAGTGCCGAGCGCCATCGGCAAGGCGCCGGACCGCGAGAAGCCGCTGCGTCTCTCCGGGTCGCAGCCCTTCACCCAGCAGCCGGGGGTGTTCTTGATGATCGGGGAGCGCACGAACGTGGCTGGGTCGCCCAAGTTCGCGCGGCTGATCAAGGACGACGCCTACGAAGAGGCCGTCACCGTCGCACGCCAGCAGGTAGAGAGCGGCGCAAATGTGATCGATATTTGCATGGACGAGGGCATGATCGACGGCGTCCGTGCCATGACGCGGTTTCTGCAGCTGCTCGGCAGTGAGCCGGAAGTCGCCAAGGTGCCGTTCATGGTCGACTCGTCCAAATGGGAGGTGATCGAAGCGGGGCTCGTGTGTCTGCAGGGCAAGGGCATCGTCAACTCGATCTCGCTCAAAGAAGGCGAAGAGCTGTTCAAGGAGCGGGCGCGTACCATCTTGAAGTACGGCGCAGCCGTGGTCGTGATGGCCTTCGACGAGGCGGGCCAGGCAGCGACCTACGCCGACAAGATCCGCATCTGCGAGCGCGCTTACCGCATCCTGACCGAGCAGGTGGGCTTCCCCCCCGAGGACATCATTTTCGATCCGAACATCCTGACCGTGGCCACCGGCATGGAAGAGCACAACAACTATGCCGTGGACTTCATCGAAGCCACCCGCTGGATCAAGCAGAACTTGCCGCACGCCAAGGTGAGCGGCGGGGTATCGAACATCTCGTTCAGCTTCCGCGGCAACAACCGCGTCCGCGAAGCGATGCACTCGGCCTTTCTCTATCATGCGATCGCTGCCGGTATGGACATGGGCATCGTGAACGCCGGCATGCTGGAGGTCTACGAAGAGATCGAGCCCGAGTTGCGCGAATTGGTGCTGGACGTGCTCTTGAATCGTCGCGACGACGCCACCGAGCGTTTGGTCGACTACGGCGAAAAGCTCAAGCTCGAGGGCAACGAAGGCGCAGGCAAGAAGGAAGAGAAAGAGGCCGAATGGCGTCGGGGCAGCGTCGAAGCGCGCCTCTCGCATGCGCTGGTCAAGGGCATCGACAGCTACATCGAAGAAGACACGGAGGAGGCACGCAACGCTTTGGGGCGGCCGCTGGCGGTGATCGAGGGGCCCTTGATGGCGGGCATGGGCGTGGTCGGCGACCTGTTCGGCGCGGGCAAGATGTTCTTGCCCCAAGTCGTGAAGTCGGCGCGAGTCATGAAGAAAGCGGTGGCGTACTTGTTGCCGTTCATGGAAGCCGAAAAGGCCGAGCGTGCCCGCGCCGGTGAGACCGTGAAGGCGCAAGGCAAGGTGGTGCTCGCGACGGTGAAAGGGGACGTCCACGATATCGGAAAGAACATCGTCGGCGTGGTGCTGGCCTGCAACAACTACGAGGTGTTCGATCTGGGCGTGATGGTTCCGTGCGAGAAGATTCTGGAGCGTGCCCGCGCGGAGCAGGCCGATCTGATCGGCCTATCGGGCCTGATCACGCCCTCTCTCGACGAGATGACACACGTCGCGCAAGAGATGCAGCGCCAGGGATTCCGGACGCCGCTCTTGATCGGCGGCGCGACGACGAGCAAGGCGCACACTGCCGTCAAGATCGCGCCGCACTACGAGCACCCCGTGGTGCACGTGCTCGATGCCAGCCGCGCGGTGCCGGTCACGTCGAGCCTGCTCAGCGAATCCGGGCGGGACGAGTTCGTGAAGAATCACGCCGCAGAGTACGAGAAGCTGCGCCGCGAGCACGGCGCGCCGAACTTCAGGCTCTTGTCCCTCGACGCTGCCCGCGCCAACCGACCCGTTCTCACTTTCGACTCGCACACCGTCGCTGCGCCCGAGTTCACCGGCGTGCGGGTGCTCGACGACTTTCCGCTGGATACGCTGCGTGAGTACATCGACTGGACTCCCTTCTTTCGCACCTGGGAGCTCAAGGGCGCGTATCCCCGCATCTTCGACGACGCGAAGTACGGAGAGCAAGCCAGGCAGATCTTCGAGGAAGCCAATCAGTTGCTCGATCGGGCGATCGCCGAAAAGTGGCTGGTAGCGAAGGGAACTTACGGTCTGTTCCCCGCCAATTCCGTGGGTGACGACGTGGAGCTCTACACTGACGACAGCAGGACGGCAGTGCTCGCGCGCTTCCATTTTTTGCGCCAGCAGCGGGAAAAGTCGGCGGGACAGCCGCACTTCTGCCTGAGCGACTTCGTGGCTCCGAAGTCCAGCGGTCGAGCCGATTTCATCGGCGGCTTCGCGGTCACGAGCGGTATCGGCGCCGGTGCGGTCGTCGAGCGCTTCAAACGGCAGGCGGACGACTACAACGCGATCATGGTCGAGGCATTGGCGGATCGCTTGGCCGAGGCCTTCGCCGAGTGTCTGCACCGACGCGTGCGGAAAGAATGGGGCTACGGCAAGGACGAAAGCCTCACGAACGAGGAGCTGATCCGGGAGCAGTACCGTGGCATCCGGCCTGCAGCGGGCTACCCCGCCTGCCCCGATCACACGGAAAAGTCCACGCTGTGGCGCTTGCTCGACGTGGAAGCGACGACGGGCATGCGCCTGACGGAGTCGTTCGCGATGTGGCCGGCGTCGAGCGTGAGCGGTCTCTACTTCGCGCACCCCGCCTCCAAGTACTTCACGGTCGGCATGATCGACCGCGACCAAGTCGTCGACTACGCGCGCCGCAAGGGCCTCAGCGTGTCGGAGGTCGAACGCTGGATGGCCAGCAACCTGAACTACGATCCGAAGGCGCGACCGTCGGAGAGCGCCGCCTGACGCTACGCTCGGCGCGTCGACACTGCGCCGAGCACTTCGAAGTACGGCTTGCGCCGCTCGCGGGTGCAGACGCCCAGGCTCACCAGTTCGAGGCCCGCTGCCTCGTGCAGCTGAGCCAGTTCGGCCTCCGAGAACCCGAGGTTCACGTGGTCGTAACGGGCGACGAGCTCGCCGTGCTCGTGCTTGTGCAAGCACATGACCGAGATGCGTCCATGCGGACGCAACACCCGCCGGGCCTCGGCGAGCACACGCGCCGGGCGCGCCGAGTACGTGAGGGCGTTGAACAACATGACATCGTCGAAGGCAGCGTCTTCGAAGGGCAGATCGTGCATGTCGCCCAGGCATACGCGCGCATTTTCGTGCCCGGCGAGCCGGCGGCGCGCGGCGTCGATCATGTGTTCGCTGTTATCGAGACAGGTGAGCGAACGGGCGCGTTCGACAATCAGCTGTCCGATAGCGCCGTCGCCGGAGCCGATGTCGAGCGTGTCCCCCAGGCGCAAGAGGCCGACCAGTCCGCGTGCCGTAGTTTCCCAGGTTCGCCCCGGCGAATAGTGGCGTTCCATTTCGCCAGCGACCGTATCCGGCCACTTCGTGGCTTCGCGCCGGGCTCGGCGTAGCGCTTCGAGCCGTTGACGATCGCGCTCGAGCGTGAGATCCGCGCTGCTCGAACTCACGAGCTGCCACAAGCTCTTCGCTGGATCGCTCAGCGTGTTCATGGTGTAGAACGACGCGACGCCCGCCTTGCGATCGCTGACGAAGCCCGCTTGTTTGAGGTGCCCGAGGTGTGTCGAGACCCGGGACTGCGAGAGCTCGAGGATGCTGGTGAGCTCGGCCACGGTCAGCTCTTCACGCTCCACCAGCGCGAGCAGGCGAACGCGTGTCTCGTCGCCCAGCAGGTGCAGCAGATCCAGAGTAGTTTCCAGCGTGGTCACGGCGTGCCTAGTCGCCAGGATGCTTCAGGGGGACTGGGGGAAGAACTTCGATGCATCAGTCAATCCGGATACAATGACACTTAGCCAAGATTGGTGCGACTGGCAAGGCGCCGGAGGCTTTGGATGGCGGACTCGGTACTCGCCGCTGCTACGCTCGGCGGCTGACCGTGACTGAACTCGTCTACAAGATCTGCTCGCGTTCAGCCTTTCGCGAGGCTGAAGCGACGGGCGCGCTGGCTCCCTCGGCGGACGACGCGCGTGACGGTTACGTTCATTTATCCAGCGAGCCTCAGGTAGCGGGCACGCTGAAGCGTCACTTTCGCGGGCAGTGCGCGCTGGTGCTGCTGAGCGTGGCGGTCGACCGCTTGCCAGACGGTGAGCTGCGCTGGGAAGCGTCCCGCGACGGACAGCTCTTCCCGCACCTGTACGGGACGCTGCCCGTGAGCGCCGTGATCGAGGTCACCGAGATCGACGACGCTGAGCCTCGCTTGCGTCCGCGGTAACGCTCAGTGGTAGAGGGCGCTGAACAAGACGCCGAAGGTATGCGCGGCGTCGACCAGCGGCGGGGGGTCGACGGCGGCACCCTCGAGCTCGAACTTCCGCTCGCCCTTCACGTACATGTAGCGTCCGTTGACGCCGAGGGACCATTGGTCGCTCACCCAGAAATCGTAGCCGCCGAACAGCGCGAACCCCCAGCCTGACGAGGGTTCTTCATCACCGTCTTCCAAGCCGATGGTGCCGAGCCCGACCATGGTTCCGACGTGGCCGCCGCTGTGCGGACCGAAGAAGAAGTCCACGAATGGACCGAAGGTGCTGATGCCGATGGCTGTGTCGGGGTCCTGTTGGCTGTCGGCGTAGTACTCCGAGCTCGCGTCACCACTGGGCTGAGCGATGTCTTGGTAGAGGAAACCCCCACCCAGGACGATGGTGTTGCCCAGCGTGCCGCCCAAGAGCAGATCGATCAGCACTCCGGTGCCCTCGTAGCTGGCCGTGAACTCGCCCGCCTCGGCATCGACTTGACCCCACCCGAACCCGAGCCCCGTGCGGAAGTAGAAGCCGTCGTGCAGGCGCACGCCCTCCGCCTCGGAAGGTGGGGGTGGCGGGGGCGGCCCATAATAGTAGCCTGGCGGTGGCGGTGGCGGTGGACCTGGCGGCGGGCTGCCTGCCGGGTAGCTCGTGACCGGTGGCGGTGGCCCCATGGGGGCTGCTGGTGGCAAGGCCCCGGGAGCGACGCCGGGCGCAGGAGTGGCACCGGGCGCAGGCGCGGGAGTTGGCGCCGCACCGGGGGGTGGCGGTGGTGGCTGGGCAGGCGCAGCGCCGGGCGCAGGCGCGGGAGTTGGCGCCGCACCGGGGGGTGGCGGTGGTGGCTGGGCAGGCGCAGCGCCGCCGGCCGGCGGCGCTGCGGGCTGCGGAGCGGGCTGAGCCCCAGGGCCTGGCTGGCCTGGAACCTGCAGCGCGGCCGCCGGGGCGGCCAGAGCCAGCGCCAGCGCGCCACAGCAGAACGGCGCGCTCCAGTACGACCGGGATGCCCGGCGTGTCCCACGAAGACTCATGGCGGCCTCTTAGCATGGGCGTTGGCACTGGAACACTCGGA
>JAICQQ010000294.1 GCA_025937785.1 Polyangiaceae bacterium | reverse complement strand
GGTGCGGACACAGCTGATAACCTTGGCCTCAGGTGTCCAGCGCATAATGCTTTGGAAGCCGATCGCGACTACGGCACAGGCTTCATGGCCCACAAGCGGGCGCGGAAGCCGCTGAAAGTCAGGGAACCACTCGCGCGATACGTGCTGCGAGACGCCGTGCCGGTGGCTTCCACCAGCGTCGCGGCGAGCGGCGCGGGGGGCCCGGCGAGTGGCGGGACGACTGGACTGCGGGAGAGCGTGGCGGCGGCAGGCCGCTGAGGGGTGGGAACGGGGGGCGCCTCGGTCACTCCTGCGGCTCGAGCACTCGTTTCATCGTTGCCAGCGCACGAGGCGAGTACGGTGGATAACGCAGCGCCAAGTCCATGCGCGTGGAACGTTCGAGCACCGCCAGCGGTCGCGTGAAAGTGCGCCAGGTCTCTTCCGCGCGATAGCTTCCTAGGCCGCTGCTACCGAGGCCGCCGAAGGGGAGTTCGGGGTTCATGACGTGCGAGCCCGCGTCGTTGATCCCCAGCGCTCCGGAGGGATGCCGGACGCGCCAGCTGGCCGCGGCCCGCCGATCTTCGGTGAACACGTAGAGGGCGAGGGGCTTCGGCATCCGGGACAGTTGTTCGGAGAGCTGTGACTCGTCGTCGTAGCTCACGATCGGCAAGATGGGACCGAAGATTTCTTCGCGGGCGAGCGGCGTCCCGGGGTCCACGCCGTCAACCAACGTGGGGGCGAGGTAGAGCTCTGAAGCGTCCGCCTGGCCTCCCCTGCACACATCGGCCCCCCGGAGCAGCGCCATGAGCCGCGCGAAGTGTCGCGGGTTGACGATGCGCCCGTAGTCCGGAGAAATGTGAGGATCGGTTCCGTAGAACGCGTCGAGCGCCGTACCCAAGGCTTCGAGGAGGGGCGCTTTGAGGCGCGCAGGTACGAAGACGGTATCCGGGGCCACGCAGGTTTGACCCGCGTTCACGAACTTGCCGAACACGATCCGCCGTGCGGCGACCGTGATGTTCGCATCCTCGCGCACGATGCAGGGGTTCTTGCCACCTAGTTCGAGCGTGACCGGGCACAGATGCTTCGCGGCCGCCTGGTAGACACGGCGCCCGGCTTCGACGCCGCCCGTGAAAAACACGTACGAGAAGGGCTGCGCAGAGAGCGCCGCGGCGATGCTCGCGTCCCCATTCACGACGTGGAAGTACCCGGAGGCGAAGTTGTCGTTCACCAAGCGCTCGAGGGCGCTCGCGGTGTTCGGCGCGTACTCCGAAGGCTTGACCACGACGGTGTTGCCGGCGGCCAGGGCACCGACCGCTGGGGTGAGCGCAAGGCCGAGTGGGACGTTCCACGGACCGACCACCAGCACGGGCCCGTAGGGCTCACGCAGCACGCGACTCTTCGCGGGCCAGAGCAAGAGCGGCGTCGAGACCTTCTGCGGGCGGCTCCAGCGTCCGAGCCGCTGCAGCAAGCGGGTGATTTCTCGCACTACGAACCCGAGCTCTCCGGTGACGATCTCGCTCGCGGGTTTGCCGAGGTCTTCCTTCAGCGCGCGCGCCAATACCGTTTGCTGGGTGGTCAGCAGGCGGCGCAACGTTCTCAGCTGGCTGCGCCGAAACTCGAGCGAGTGCGTCTCTCCCGCGGCGAACAACGCCTGTTGCACGGCCAGCACGGATCCCGAGGCATTCGGAGCGGCCGGCGCCTTTGAGGCTTCTACGCTCGTGGTCCGCGTGCGAAGCGCCGGCGACATCAACCGAACACCTCTCGCCGGATGCGCTCGCAGAGCGCGCTGCTACTTGGAATCGCCTGCTGATCGATCTGGGTGACGGGAACGGCACCGAGCAGCGAGTTGGTCAAAAACACCTGTTCGGCGCGTTTCAGCTCGTCGAGCGCGAGCGCTCGCTCTACTACGCGGCGCCCCCAGCGTGAAAACAGCTGGCGCACCGAATCCGCCATCACGCCCGGCAAGACGTGCGGCGACGCGGGACAGCAGAACGTTTCGTCAATCACGCAGAACAGGTTGGCCGCGTTGGTCTCCGAAACCGTGCGGTCCGCGTTGAGGATCACAGCGCCGTCGGCTCCCTGATGCGCCGCCCAGTCCCCCGCCAGCTTGTAGAACATGTAGTTGGTCGTCTTGTGCGCGGCGAGCGGCGTGTGCCGGCACTCGGGATACGTCAGCAACGAGAACCCCCGGGTCGAAGCCTGGGAGGGCTCGTACGCCCGCACGGTGGCGATCAGCGTACCATCGAAGCGTGGCGCGCTGGCTCTGCCGGCTGCTGCGATGATTTTCACGGCAGCCACCTGATCCTGGAGCCCGTTGCCGGCGATCAGCTGGGCGATCACGTCGCGCCAGCCGACCTCCGGCGGCGGAGCCACGAAGTATCGTCGCCAGGCACGCGCGAAGCGATCGACGTGTGCTTCGAGCAACACAGGGCGCCCGCGCTCGACACGTAGCGTCTCGAAGAACCCGTAGCCGTACTGGAACCCCTCGCTCGCCACCGGAATCGAGAGCTGTTCGAGGGGTGCGAAACAGCCATCTTGCCAGGCGAGCGGAAGCGCCGCGGGAGCCGCCTCCTCGGACTCTGGGCGTGCGGGGGCCAGCGCTTTCATCAGGGTGCGACCCTTGTGCAGCGTCTCCTCGTACTCCAGGCCGGGGTCGGAATCGTAGGTGATGCCGCCGCCCACCGAAAACACCAGCTTGCCGGCGCTGATCGTCGCCGTGCGGATGGCGATGGATAGATCCAGGGTGCCGTGGAAGCTCACGTACCCAATCGATCCCGTATAGACGTGACGCCGCACGGGCTCGAGCTCGTCGATGATCTCCATCGACCGGATCTTCGGACAGCCGGTGATCGAGCCTCCCGGAAAGGTCGCGCGAATCAGGTCGACGGGGCTCTTGTCATCGTCCAGCGCGCCTTCGACCACCGAAACCAGGTGGTAGACGTTCTCGTAGCCTTCGACCCGCTTGTGCTCCGAAACGCGCACCGAGCCCGCGCGGCAGACCTTGCCCAGGTCGTTGCGCAGCAAATCGACGATCATCGACAGCTCCGCCTCGTCTTTTTTGCTGCCTTCGAGTTCGGCACGAAGCCGGCTGTCCTCCTCGACCGACGCGCCGCGGGGTCGCGTGCCTTTGATGGGCCGGGTTTCCACGCGACCGTCGTCGAGTTGGATGAAGCGTTCCGGGGACGTCGAGACGATCTGATGGTCGCCGGCGTTGACGTAGGCGAAGAAGGCTGCGGGGTTCGCTTGGTACATCTCCGCGAAGAGCTCGAAGGGATCGCCGGCGAAGTCCCCCGCGAAGCGTTGCGACATGTTCACTTGGTAAACGTCACCTTGGGCAATGTAACGCCGGATCGCCTCCACCGCCTGCATGTACGACGCCCGGCTGAAGCCCGAAGCAAAGGCGGTGCGTGGAGGGCGCCTGCGCCCGGTCGGCGCCGGCTGACTGAGCGTGTCCTCGAAACGTGCCAGCTTCCTGATCGCCGCAGCAGCCGCCTCCCCGTGGAACTCGGGCACGAACAGCTCCGCCTCCCCGGTCTTCGTGTCTTGCACCAACAGCACGCCGGGGGCCACCATGTACAGATCAGGCAGGCCGAGATCGTCGATGCTGGTCCGGGGCAGCTGCTCGAGGCGGTCCTTCAAGTCGTAAGCAAGGTATCCGAGCAGCCCAGCCTGAAGCGGCGGGCCGGCGCCGTCCGGAAGCGAACGGTACTGAGTCAGCAATTGCTCGAGAACGTCGAAAGGATCCTGGTGCAGGCGCCGCGTCTCGCCCTGCTTCGTGAGCTCGACCTCCGTTGCCCTCGAGCGCAGCGAGAGCCAGGGAAACACCCCCAGCATGTGGTAGCGGGCGCAGTCGTGGTCACCACCACTCATCAACGCGACGGTTCCGGAAAGATGGGCGAAGCGCCGGACCGTGTCCACGAATGGCTCGCGTAGCACGTAGCGCTCGCGATGGATCTTCCTGATGCCCTCGACCCGGGGCGGAGGATACTCGAGGTTACGCAGCGTCATGGTCGCTCTTTCCTTTCGCTCCGCTGGCGAGAAAGTTTTCGATCAGCTTGAAGCCGTGTTCGGTGAGGAAGCTTTCGGGGTGGAACTGGACCCCCGACAAGCGAGTGCTCTTGTGCTGGATCGCCATCACCACGCCGTCGTTCGACGTGGCGCTGATTTCTAGCTCGGGGTTCAGCCGCGACACCGCGAGCGAATGGTAGCGAGCTACCTGGAAGGGGCTCGGAACCCGAGCGAACAAGCCGGTCCCCGTGTGCGTGACGTGGCTAGTCTTACCGTGCACGGGGAGCGGTGCGCGAACGGTGACACCGCCGAACGCTTCGTTGATGCACTGCATGCCCAGGCAGACTCCCAGGATCGGCACCGCGTGGTGCAGCGCTCGAATCAACTCTACCGAAATGCCAGCGCTCGCGGGTGCCTTGGGCCCGGGACTTATCACTATGTAGTCCGGCGCACGCCGCCGCACCTCGGCCACGTCGATCTTGTCCGAGCGCACCACGGCAATCTCGAGCTCGTAACGCCGAAACATCTGTACCAGATTGAACGTGAACGAATCGTAATTATCGAGGACCAGAAGTCGATGATTCATGAACAGTCTCCAGGGCTTCCGCTTACACGAGCGCGACGTCCAAGCTTCCAGCGTGTGCTTCAAAGCATCGTGATCCCGCCGTCGACAGGCAAATAGCAGCCCGTCATGAAGCGCGACAGATCGCTCGCCAAGTAGAGCACCGCCCCCGCCATATCGTCCGCTGTCCCGTTGCGGCGCAGCGCGGTTTGAGCTGCAGCCATCGCCTTGTGCTCGTGGGGCATGTTGGCGGCGGCTTCGGTGAGCGTGACACCGGGGGCGACTGTGTTGACGCGGATCCCTTCGGGACCAAGCTCCACCGCGAGCGATCGCACGAAAGCGTCGAGCGCAGCTTTGGCGCTGCTCTGCGCAGCGAACCCTCCGCTGGCGTGCTTGGACAGGGTGCTCGAGATGGCAATGATGCTGCCGCTCTGCCGTTCCAGCATGTCGGGCACGACCGCCTGGCACGGGTAGAAGACGGCCTTCAGCTCCGAGCTGACCTTGTGCTCGAGGTCACTGAATTCGTAGTCGACGAACGCGCGCTTCTTGAAGCTGATGGAGGCGTTGGCGACCAGAACGTCGACCGGTCCCAGACTGCCCCGCACCTCGGCCACGAGGCGCCGCACCTCGTCCGCCCGCGTGACGTCGGCCTGCACCGTCACGGCCGTCCCGCCTTCTGCTTCGATCAACGCCTTAAGCTCCCCAGCCCGCCGCTCGCTTTCGCGAAAGTTGATCGCCACGCGTGCCCCGCTTCGCGCCAAGAGCAGAGCAATCGCTTCGCCGATGCCCCGGCTGGCTCCCGTGACCAGCGCCACCTTATTCTCCAGCAAACGCCCAGCCTGCACCGGTGCGGCCTTCGCTGGCTCCAGGGGCAAAGACCATTGCTTCCGCGCAGCCCCGTTGCTCGGGGCCTCAGGCGGCGCCTCGCGCTCGCCACGAACCGCCGCTACGCGTTCCGCCAACTGACAAAGCACCGGCTTGTCGAAGATCACGGCGAGCGGTAGCTCTACTCGGAAGGCATCCTTGACTCGAGCCACGATGCGTGTCGCCGCGAGCGAATGTCCGCCCATTTCGAAGAAGTGGCTGTTTCGACCGATCGTTTCCAGCGGGACCTCCAACACGTCCGCCCAGATTTTGCACAGCTCATGTTCCGTGTCGGTCTCGGCGGCCACGTAGGCATCACTCTGCTGTAACTCTTGCTGCGAGACCCGAAGCGCGCGCCTGTCGAGCTTGCCGTTCGGCAGGCGGGGCATCTCGTCCAACAGCACGAAAGCATCGGGGACCATGTAGCTCGGCAAGCGGGCACGCAGAAAGTCTCGCAGCGCGGAGAGCTCCAGCTTCTGGCCCGAACTGAGCACGTAAAACGCCACCAGCCGCTCGCCCTCGCCCACCACGGCCCGGTGCCACACGCCAGGATAGTCACCGAGCACCTTCTCGACGTGGCGCACGTCGACGCGGAAGCCACGCACCTTTACCTGCAGATCCCAGCGACCGATGTAGTCTAGGTTTCCATCGGGCAACCGGCGCACCACGTCCCCCGTGTTGTACAGACGCTGACTCACCGCGCCGCCAAAGCGATTGGTAAGGTAGCGCTCCTCGGTCAAGTCCGGACGCGCGTGGTACCCGTCGGACATGCCGAGCGTGGCCACGTGAAGCTCACCCGCTACGCCGTCGGGCACCAGTCGACCCCGCCGGTCGAGCACGTACAGCTGGGTGTTCTGAATCGGCTTGCCAATCGGGACGAAGCCCTGGTCGCCCGAATAGTCCGCCACTTCGTAGTAGGTGATGTCGTTCAGCTCGGTGCACCCATAGTTGTTGAGCAGTCGCACGTGCGGCAGCTCGGCGCGACATGCCTTCACCACCTCCGCAGTCAGCGGCTCGCCTGCGGTGATCACGATGCGCAAATCGGGTAACCGCAGCGCGTGAGCCTTGACGTGCTCGATCACGGCTTTCAGATGTGATGGCACCAGGTTCATGCGACTGACCCGGTGCTTTCGGAGCGATTCACAGAGGCGTGGGGTGTCTTTCACCGTGTCGTCGTCGAGAAACACCAGCCGACAGCCATTGAGCAGCCCGGCGAACAACTCCTTTACCGAGACCGCAAACGCCAGCGTGGTCTTTTGCGCGATCACCTCCCCTGCCTGGAACGGCCAGCGTGTCTCGATACCTCCGAGCCAGTTAGTCAGCTGGCGGTGAGGAACTCGGACCCCCTTGGGGAGCCCGGTGGACCCCGAGGTGTACATGACGTACGCCAGCGCGCCCAGCCCGCGGTCTTGACTGGGCGGCAATGCGCTTGCGGCATCGACAAGAGCCGCGCGGCGATCGATCGCGAAGCATTGCGCCTCCGGAAGTTGAAGCCGCTCCTGGCCGAGCGTGTTCGTCACGATCGTGACCGGGCGGGCGTCGTCCAGAATCTGCCTCAGATAGCTCTCGGGATAAGCGGGATCGAGCGGAACGTACGCCGCGCCCGCCTTCCAGATGGCGAGCAGACTGATCAGCGCGCGTGGCCCGCGCCTCAAGCACACCCCCACCACGTCCCCCGGCCGCACGCCCTCGGCGAGCAAACAATGGGCGAGCTGGTTACTTTGAGCTTCCACGCGCGCGTAGCTCCAGGCGCCTTCTGGGTCCTCGCAACAGACTGCGTCAGGGTTCTGCAGCGCGAGCTCGGTGAAGCGGCTCGCAAACGGCCGCTCGTCGCAAGCTGCCTGATCCAGCCCGTGCCGGGGTGCACACAGCCGCTGCACTTCCAACGGCCGCAGGAGTTCGAGGCTCGCCAAGCATGCGGAGGGATCCGCGAACATTTGCTCGAGCAGGTGCTCGTGGTGAGCGAGCAGCCGCTCAACCGTGGCTCTTTCGTAGAGATCCGCCGCGTACACCAGCTCTACCTCGAGCTCGCCGCCTGTCCCGACATAGGAAAGCTCGAGCTCGCAGCGGGCTCGGATCCCGCTACCTGTCTCCTGGTCGTGCGCCGGAGTGGACGCGGGCCCGCAGTACGGGCCGATCACCAGACCGCCCTCGAGTGGCGCGCGCAGGGAGGTGCGGGGAAAGTTCTGATGGCGCACGATGATCGGGACCAGCGGGTTGGCCTTGACCTGTCGCGCGTAGCCGCCGGCGTGCACGATCTGCTCGAAGGGAACCCTCTGGTGTTCGAAGCCCGCGAGTGTTCGTGCTCGCACCTGATCCATGAATGCGGCGACGCTCAGGTCTTCGTCCACGCACAGGCGCAGCGGCAAGATATTGATGAAAAACCCGATGAGAGGCTCGAGGTCGACGCGATAGCGACCGGAGCTGGTCGTTCCCAGACAGACATCCTCTCGCCCCGCGTAACGGCTGACGGTGAGTGCCAGCGCCCCGTAGAGCACCATGAACACCGTAACCCCGTGCGCTCGCGAAAATTGCTCGAGGCGTTTCACGAAATCGGAGGAGTAGCGGTACACGAGCGCGGCGCTGCGCTGGCCAGATTCGGGGTGCCTCAGGTGGTCGGACGGCAACTCCAGAGTGTCCTGATACCCTTCGAGGCTCTCCAGGAAGTACTGCAAGCCATCCGTCACGTCCGCCTCACGCTGCCAACGGGCGAAATCGCGGTATCTGGTCGAGATCGGTGGCAGCTCCGGCGTGCGGCCCGAGTTCGCCGCTTGGTAGCACGCCACGAGCTCGCGCAAGAACACGCCTTGCATCGACCAGCCGTCGGCCGCGATGTGGTGCACGTTGAACAAGAGCACGTGCTTGCTATCGGTGATCCTCAAAAGTCGCGCGATGAACACGGGACCCACCGCAAGATCGAAGCGATGCTGCACCACTTCCGCCACGTGAGCCGGCACGGCGTCTTCGCTGACATCCATCACAGGCAACGCGAAGGCGTCGGGCCGGGTTACGTACTGCAACGGCGCACCGTCGCTGCCTGCTCGGTACAGCGTGCGCAGGCTTTCTTGCCGCTCGACGATGGTGCGCAGGCTGCGTTGCAGCGCAGCCAGATTCAGCGGGCCGTCGAGGGCTAGCAAGATCGGAATGTTGTAGCTCAAATCCTCGGGTTTGCGCGCGTGCAGCAACCACAACCGCTCTTGAAACCAGGACAGCGGTGCTCCGCTGTCCGCTGCGGCGAGGCGCCTGCCGTCGGCGTGCTCGCCGTCAGCCTCGCGCTTCAGCTTACTCACCAGTCGCTGCTGATATCTGCGCGCCAGCGCCTGGAACTCGTCGGTGAGCACCTCGTCGGATGCCTGCACCACGATTTCGCCGTCTTGCAGACACAAAGCCACACCCGCCCGATCGAGATATCTAACGAACTCGTCGTATGTCACGCCACCACTCCTGCTTTGAGATCGATAGTGACGCAAAACCGCAAAGCGATCAAGAACGTTCT
>JAICQQ010000171.1 GCA_025937785.1 Polyangiaceae bacterium | reverse complement strand
TCGATCTCGATCGCCACGTCGTGAGCCGCCTTCTCGGTCTCCTCGAGTCGCGCGCGCAGTTCTTCTTTCTCCACCCTGAGGGCCACCGGATCGCTGGCGCTGGCCTCGTTCAGCAGCTGCTCGAGGCTGAGCCCGCCGCCTTGCGCGATCAGTTGATCTTCGAGCTCGTGCAGCTTGGCCCCCAGTTCGCGCGCCGCGCGCCAGCGCTCCTCGAGGCGCTCGAGCTCGTCTAGATCCGCAGCGCCGGCTCGGTCTAGCAGCGCCCGCTCCCGGGCCAAAAGGCTCGCCTGGCGCTGGCGTTGAGCGAGGAGCTCGGCCTCACGTTCGTCGAGCTCGGCGGCGAGCCGCGTTCGAGCCTGACGCTCCCCGACCGCCGCCTGGTAACGCTCCGCCAACCGCTCAGCTGCCTCGTCCACGGGTAAGCCCGAGAGATCGGGCGCGAACCGCGCGACCAGCGGCGCCAGCGCTGCCTCGAAGGCGCGCGCGTCGCGCTCCATGCCTGCAACGCGCCGGCGATTGTGCGGTAGTTCGTCGAGCTTTTGCGCGAGCTCGACGCTGTCGTCCAGCACGGCCAGCACCTCGTCCGTGCCCGGCTCGCTGCCGAGGCCGAGCGGCAAGACGGCGTCGGCCCACGCCGCTTGCCAGGCGGCGAGAGGCGGCGCCGAAACGCGCAGAGCCTGCGCTTCGCGCTCGAGCGCCGTCATCAGCTGTTGCACCTCGAGCGTCAGGCTTCGCCGCCGGAGCTCGGCCTGCTCGAGCGCATGCAACCTGTCGTGGGCGAGTTCGACGAGGGCCGCCGGGCTCAACGTCTCGGGAGCGCCCGCGAGCTCTCTCCGCAGCTGGTCCAAGCAAGCCGCCCGGCGCGACGCGAGCTCACGTCGCTCGTGCTCGAGCCGCGCCAGGTTCGAGCGAAGCGTCTGAAACTCGTCGAAACGCCGGCGCCAAGCGCGCATCTCGCGCGGGGGCCGCAGCGTCACCGGCAAGTTCACCCACGCCTGCTGCCAGGCTCGGGTGAAGGACTCGCGTGCCTCCAGCGCTGCCTGCCGCTCGCCCGCCAGCTCCTGCGCGCGCTTCTGACAATGCTCGAACGTCACCGACCAGTGCGCCAGCTCGGCCACGCGTGCCGCTTCGCGACGCAGCCGGTCCGCGAGCGCGTCGGCGGCGCTCACGAGCCCTTCGCAGTCCGTCACCCGCTCGGCGTCGAGGGCCCCGGCCCGAGGCTCACGCACCAGCTCTCGCAGCGCCCGATCGCGCCGTTCGCGGGCCAAGGCGAGCTCTCGCTCGCTCGGGACGTCACCCTGGCGCTCGATCGTGCGTATGTGCCGCTCGGCCTCGGCCTGTTCGCGCAAGGCGTGCTCGAACTCGGATTCCAGCTGCTCGCGAGCGGCCTCGAGTTTCGCGAGCTCCACCTCGAAGCTCTCGATGACTTCGACCTCGGGCGGCGCGGTCGTATCCGCGAGGTCATTGAACCCTGCCCCCCGCGCCTCGAGGAACAGCTTGCGAGCCAGCTCCTCGAGCCGGCGCTGCTCGGCGGCCAACGCCTGCTCGATCTCGCTGAGCTTTTGCTGCGCGGGACCGAGCCCGCGCGCGTCGCGCAGCGCCCCCGCGAGGCCGAAGGTGTCGACCTCGGGGCCACATGCTTGCAACGCTCGGCGCTTTTCTGCGAGCTCTTGCTCCACTTGCGCGAGCCGTTCGCGCGCGCTCTCTTGGCGCGGAAACAGCACGGCGCGTTCGCGCGCCAGGCGGCGGATCTTCGCGATGCGAGCCGTATCCAGCCGCAGCGCCTCCGCCGCCTCGAGATCGGCTGGTTTTCCCATGCGCACCAAGATGCGCAAAGCATCGGTCTCGGCCTGCTTGATCTGGCCGCGAACGTTGGGCAAATCGCGCGCGGCCTTGCGATGGATCCCGACCTTGTCGCGGAGCTCGTCGAACGTGTGTTTGGCGAGCTCGCAGAGCTCGGTTTCAGCGGGCAGCGCGCCGATCTCGCCCGTGCGGCGTTGAATTTCGCGTTCGCTGCGCTCGATGTCGCGGGCGCACTCGAGGAGCAATTGCTGCACTTCGCGACGCTCCGTCGTCACGTCTTCCGGCAAATGCGGCACTTGACCCAAGCTGCCCAGCTCGCTTCTGCACTGTTGGCGCCGGAGCACCAAGGGCTGGGTGCCAAGAACGCGCTCGACGCGCTCTTGCTGCTCGCGCAGGGCTGCCCGTTCGAGAGCGAGCGCCTGGCGCTGGGCCTTCGCTCGCTCCACCGCCCCGAGTTGCTCCAGGTACTTCTCGGGCACGCGCACTTCGTCGCGGCTCTTTTTCTTGGCGGCCTTGTACTCGCCCACCGCAGCGTTGAGGCTTGGCTTGCTGGCCCGCACCTTGAACAAGGCGTCGCATTCCCGCCCCAGATCACTCAACACGCCGTGGATGCCACCGCCGCCGGTCCCCGCGTCGAACAAGCTTTCACCGATGTCGCCCTGGCCATTCAACAGGGCCTGGCCACCGAGCTTCAGCCGCTCGTGGTCGAGGCCGAAGAGCGAGTGGAACACTGTCGCGTCCACTCCGTGCAAGAATGGCGCCAGCTCCGCCTCGCTGAGCGGTTCGTCGCCAGGCGTGCGCAGCGAGTCCTTGCGACGCTTGCGCCGCACGAACGCGAGCTGTCGCTGCCCCTCCTCGATGACGGCGCCCAGCTTGAGATCGCGGGCTGGGTGACTGTGGGCGTCGAGCGTGCGCTCGCCCATGCCGAACAAGAGCGCCGAGACCGCACGCAGCGCCGTGCTCTTGCCCGCCTCGTTCAGCCCGAAAATGACGTGGAGGCCCCCACGAGCGGGCCCCGAAAGGTCCAGCTCGGTCTCGCTGAAGGGCCCGAAGGCGTGCAGACCGAACCGCAGCAGCCTCAACGGACCTCCTCGCTCGAAACGATGCGCGGTACAATCATGGCCTCGACCTCGTCGAGCAGCTCACGCAGCAACTCGGGCGAATCGTAGGCAATGCCGTCCTCCGTGCGCCAGAGTTCTTGCGGGATCTTCTGGCGCACCTCGGCCAAGGTTTCGCCGAGCTCGCCGAGCGCTGCGGCATCGCTCTCGAGCTCCCGAAAAGCTGCTAGCAGCGCGCCCAGCGCATCTTCACGCAGAGCCAGCGTGGCGCGATCGTAAGCCGCACAGGTCTTCGAGAGCAAGCGCTCGACCCACGCGCCGAACGCCCCGACCTCCAGCCCCAAGCGTCGTACTTCGGCCAGCAACTGATCGTGCTCGGTGACGATCGCAGCGTGGCAAGGGGCAGTCCCCGTGAGCTCCACGCGGACGGCGAGCAGCCGGTCGTCGGCGGCCTGCGCCGCTTGGTTCAGCGCGGCTTCGACCGCGGCGAGCACCTGATCCAGATCGCGAGCGTTCGTCACGTCGACCGAACACTTGAGCCAGCGCACCACGTCGAGCGCGCGGTGTTCGACGCCGACGACCTTGAGGCCGTCCGTGTGGATCAAGGTGGCCCCCTTGGACCCGGTTTCGCGCATGTGCCGGCCCTGCAAGTTGCCGGGGAAGACCACCCAGGGGTCCTGGTGCAGCACCTCGCGCGTGTGCACGTGCCCGAGCGCCCAGTAGTCGTAACCCTTGTTCACCAGCTGACTGACGGAACACGGTGCGTAGCGCGCGTGCCCGGGCCTGCCATCGACAGCCGTGTGCAATAGGCCCACGTTGAAGAGCCCAGCGCGCGGTGCGGGGTAGCCTTCTACCAGCGAGCCGTCGACGCTGGGACTGGGGTAGCCCATGCCGTGAACCGCCACGCCGAAGTCCTCGTACACGATGGTTTCGGCGCGCTTCGTGGAAAGCTCGCGCACGTTGTCGGACAAGCGCAGGTGGCGCGTGATCTTGCTGGCAGCGTCATGATTGCCGCGGATCCACACGACGGGGATCCCCGCCTCTTTCAGCCGCGCCATCTGCGCCGCGAAGAACAGACCTGTCGAGTAATCGCGCCAGTCATCGTCGTAAAGGTCACCCGCCAAAAGCAGGAGATCGGCGCGTTCATCGATGCAAAGCTCCACCAGGTTTTCCGTGGCGCGCCGCGTCGCACGACGGATCTGCTCGACCGGCGCGCCTTCGTAGCGTTCGAGGCCCAGCAGCGGGCTGTCGATATGCAGATCTGCGGCGTGCACCAGGCGCATGAAACCCGGACGCTCATAGCACGGATTGGCGCCTCTCGCGCACGTCGCAGGCACCCGCCCAAGGACAATCAATGTCAGAAGGCGAGCATTTTCTCGAAATCGCCCCGGGGCATTCGCGCCGAACCTGATTTTCGCCTACGCTCGGCCTCGATGAGCCAGGCGCTGGACCAACGAGCCCCCGCGCGACACGTCGAACTCGCCGGTGCCGCGCTCGCCGTGTACAACCTGTGGTACTGGCCGTACCTGATGGCCACGTGCGCCCTGCTCTTCGTGCCCGCATTGGCGATCTGGGCGGTGACCGCCCCCTTCGATCCCAGGCGCCGGCTGCTGGGCAAGTTCACCAGGATCTGGGGCGCGCACTACCTGGCCTCGGTGCCCTTCGCCAGCGTCACCATCTATCATCGTGAGCGCGGCGAAAACCTGGGTCCCTGCGTCTACGTCTCGAACCACCTCTCGCTGTCGGACGTGCTCGCCCTGTTCAAGCTCGACTACCCCTTTTTGTGGGTGAGCAAGGTCGAGAATTTCTATGCGCCGTTTCTCGGCTGGAACATGTGGCTCAACAACTACGTTCCGCTGAAGCGCGGCTATTTGCCCAGCATCATGCGCATGTACCGCACCTGCATCCGCCGCTTGGCGCAGGGCCACAGCTTGTTCGTTTTCCCCGAAGGCACGCGCTCCCCGAACGGTGAGCTCCAGCACTTCCACGCCGGGGCCTTTCGCATGGCGGCGCGCGGCGGCTTGCCCATCGTTCCGATCGTGATCGAAGGCACCCGCGACATCCTGCCCAAGGGCAAGCTGCGCGTCAAACCCCTGCCGGTGTGGGTAGAGGTGCTGCCGCCCATCCACGCCGCCGAGGTCGACAACGACTGGAAGCAGCTCCGGGATCTGACCAAGCTTCGCATGCAAGCCGCCCAGCGCGCGCTCCGCGATCGACTGGGCAGACTGCCGAGCAACGAGTGACCTTCCCGAACATCAGCGGCACCGACGACGAAGGCGTCATCGTCGCCGCCCTCGGGCCAACCAATACCGGCAAGACGCACCGCGCCGTCAGCCGCATGCTCGAGTACCCCAGCGGGATGATCGGACTCCCGCTGCGCCTGCTGGCACGCGAGGTCTACGATCGAATCACGCTAGCGCTCGGCGAATCACAGGTCGCGCTGGTGACGGGGGAGGAGAAGCGGGTGCCGGCACGACCGCGCTTTTGGGTATGCACGGTCGAAGCCATGCCCAGCGACCAGCGCGTCGACTTCCTCGCGGTCGACGAGATCCAGCTGGCAGGACACCCCGAGCGCGGTCACGTGTTCACCGAACGCTTGCTCGAGGCCCGAGGCTCGAAGGAAACCTGGTTCATGGGGGCCGATACCATGCGCCCTCTCGTGCGAGCGCTGGTGCCGTCCGCGCGCATTCAGCGCTTCCCGCGCCTGTCGCGCCTCAGCGCGGCGGGCAGCTATTCGCTCGGCTCGTTGCCGCCACGCTCGGCCGTGGTGGCCTTCTCGGCGAACCGCTTGTATTCACTCGCCGAGCGTTTGCGTGCCCGACGTGGCGGGACCGCTGTCGTGCTGGGTGCGCTTTCACCGCGGGCCCGCAACGCCCAGGTGGCGATGTACCAAGCGGGCGAGGTCGACTATCTGGTGGCGACCGACGCCATCGGCATGGGCTTGAACCTGGACGTCGAGCGCATCGCGCTGGCCGATCGTCGCAAGTTCGACGGTAAGGAAACGCGCCTGCTCGATCTCGCCGAGCTCTCGCAAGTCGCGGGGCGCGCGGGGCGCTTTCACACCGACGGCGCCTTCGGAACATTGGCACCCGAGCCCCGACTGCCGCCCGACATCGAGCGCCGCATCGAGACCCACCGGCTGCCGGAACAGACGACGTTGGTCTGGCGCAACCATGAGCTATGCTTCGATAGCCTCGAGGATTTGATCCAATCGCTGAGGCAGCGTCCCGAGCCCGGGCCCCTGTGCCCGCTGGCACACGCCGACGACTACGCCGCGCTCGCGGTCCTGGCCGGGCGCCCCGAGATCGCGCGCCACGCCCAGAATCCGGAGCAGGTGCGCCTGTTGTGGGAGGTGTGCCAGATCCCCGACTATCGCCAGCTGCTCTTGGACCATCACCCGAACTTGCTGGGTGAGCTGTTTCTCGAGCTCAGCAGGCACACGCGCCTCGCCGACGCCTGGATCGGTCCCCGCGTCGAGCGGCTGTGCCGCACCGACGGCGACATCGAAACACTGATGCAGCGCATCGCGTTCGTCCGTACGTGGACCTACGTGGCGAACCGCGATCGCTGGCTCAGTGACCCCGCAGAGTGGCAAGAGCGGACGCGCCGGCTCGAAGACGACCTTAGCGACGCGCTGCACCGGGCGCTGGTCGCGCGTTTCATCGACGTGCGGAAGAGCTCTTCGCACGGGCGTCCCCCGGCCGCCGCGGACCAGAGTCACCCGTTCTCGGCACTGCAAAAGCTGCGTGAAGGGCTGGCGCCCGCCTCTCCTCCCTCGGAAGAAAACCTTTCGTACGCGCTGGCCGAAGCTGCCCACGGCGCATTCTCCGTCTCGAGTCGCGGGCGCGTCTCCTTCGAGCACCACGACGTGGCGCAGTTCGTGCGGGGTCGCGTCCTCGTCGAGCCCGAGATCGCGCTGGCCGAGCTCACGCTCGCCCCCGGCGCGCTCGGCCAAGTGCGACGACGGCTACAGGCCTTCGCCAAGGACTTCGTGCGCGACGCCCTCAAAGACCTCGCCGAAGAGCCCCACGACGCGTCCGCCGCGCTGCGTGGCCTGTGTTATCAACTCCGGCACAGCCTGGGCACGCTCGATCGGCCCGCCGCCGAAGCCCTGCTCCGCGTGCTCGACGAGCGCGACCGCCAAGCGCTCGCACAGCTCGGGGTGTTGGTAGGGCGCCGGGCGGTCTTCGCACCCGCCTTGCTCGACGCCGACACGCTGCACCGGCGACGGGTATTGACCCAAACCTTCTACGGGGCGCTCCCACCCGACGCAGGCTCGCGGCGACCGGTGATGCCCTTCGACCCAGCGCTGCCCGCGTCGGGGTACCTGGCGCTCGGCTGGCTGGTGGTCGCGCCCTTCGCCGTGCGCGTCGACCTGCTCGAGGAGCTATTGGCCGGGCCCGCGAGCCTCAGGACTAGCGACGCGCTGGCGCGGAAGGCCCGACTGCCTCCCGACCAAGCCGCCGCGCTGGCTCGGGCGCTCGGCTTCGGGGGCGCTAAGCGCCCGCGGCGCCGACGACGACGGCGCCCGCCGGCTCGCGAGCGGGAACGCTGAGGGCCACAAAAGCGCGCGGGGCGCCACCGGGTGAGGTGTGGCGCCCCTGCTGACGCGCGAACAGCTCGAGCGCGAGCGGCTCGAGCTCGATGCTCAGAACTCGAACTTCTCGAACGCGTTCAGATCCTTGAAAGCGTCGACCAGCCGCGAGGCCATGCCCTTTTCACCCAGGAACGTCCAGGCGCGGGGATCGATGTACTTCTTGTTCGGAGCATCCGGACCTTCGGGGTTGCCCAGCTGGGACTTCAGGTAAGCATCCTTTTCGTCCATGTACGTCTTGATCGGCTTGCAGAATGCCCACTGCGTGTCCGTGTCGATGTTCATCTTCACGACGCCGTAGGAGACCGCTTCGCGGATTTCTTGCTGCGACGAGCCCGAGCCGCCGTGGAACACGAAGTCCACGGGCTTCGGCCCGGTCTTGCGCTCCTTCTGGATGTAGTCTTGCGAGTTCTTCAGGATCACGGGCGTGAGCTTGACGTTGCCGGGCTTGTAGACGCCGTGGGTGTTGCCGAACGAAGCGGCGATCGTGAACGCACCGACGGAGTTCAACGCGTCGTACGCCTGCAGCACTTCGGAAGGCTGAGTGTAGAGCTTGGAGTTGTCGATGCCGGAGTTGTCGACGCCGTCTTCTTCGCCGCCGGTGACGCCGAGCTCGATCTCCAACGTCATGCCCATCTTGGACATGCGCTGCAGCGTCTTGCGGCAAATCTCCAGGTTCTCGACGAGCGGCTCTTCCGAGAGATCGAGCATGTGCGAGCTGAACAACGGCTCTTTGTGCTGGGCAAAGTACTTCTCGCCGGCGTCGAGCAAGCCATCGATCCACGGCAACAGCTTCTTCGCGGCGTGATCGGTGTGCAGGATCACGGGGACGCCGTACGCTTCCGCCACCGTGCGGACGTGCAGCGCGCCCGCAATACCGCCGGTGATCGAGGCCAGCTGCTTCGAATTGTCCAGGAATTTCCCGGCGTAAAACTGAGCGCCACCGTGCGACAGCTGGATGATGATGGGAGCCTTCGCTTGACGCGCCGCTTCAAGAGCGGCGTTGGCGCTGTGCGAACCGATGACGTTCACGGCGGGCAGCGCGCATTCAGCCTCTTTCATGTAGGCGAACAGCTCTTGCAGTGCCGTACCGGTGACGATGCCTGGCTTGAGTTTCAATTTCGACATGGCGTGATCTCTGGGGTTTTCGAAGGTTTTTTCAAAGCAGTTCGAAGCTTGCGGCGCCCGCTCGGGGGAACATGCGGCCACCTAAGAACTAGCGCTCCGACAGGCGTTTGGCTAGCACGCAATCGCGCGTCCGGCGATAGTGTTTTCGTTGGGTTTTCGTCGCCGCGCGCGTGCCTGCGAGACTACGGGCCGCGGGCGATGTTTCTGACCGGTATCGACGCCTGCCGTCCCAGGCGTCTCGAGGCGGGTCTCGCGAGTACATGCGCCCCGGGCGAGCCTGCGCCGCGCCTGGCCAGAACTCGATGCCGGCAACGCCGCTCGCGCCTCAGCGCGCGATCTCCGCCTCGTGCGGGACGGGCTCGAGACCTATCAGGTTCTGAACCAGAGCGTGGCCTGCATAGATGACCGGGGTCAGGCCGAGCGCGATCAGAAACTTCAGCGTGTACGACGACAGCATGATGTTGAAGATGGTCCCCGCGTCCATCAGGCCGTACCAAGCCACCGTCGAAATGGTGAGCGTGTCGATCGCTTGTGACACCAGCGTCGATCCCGTGGCACGCAACCACAAGAAGCGACCGCGCGTCAGGCGTCGCAACAGGTGAAACACCCCGATGTCGGTGAACTGGCCGATCAGATAGGCCGTCAGGGACGCAAGGATCATTCGCTTCGATCCATTGAACACGTTGTCGAAGCCGCCTGCGGTGACGCCGTCCCAACTGGCGCTCTTGGTCATTTCGGCGATCGGGACCGAGAGCGCGATATAGATGAACGCGTACGCCAAGAGCGCCATCGCGAACCCAACCCAGGTCACGAACCGCGCTGCGCGCTTGCCATAGAACTCGTTCAACAGATCCGTCAGCAAGAACGTGACCGGAAACGGGATCATGCCGACCGTCAAGGTGATCGTCTGACCGAAGAGCGCGGTCTGGATCAGCTTGCCGCCGATGATATCTCCGACGACAAGACAGGTAGTGAAAACACCTGCAAGCACGACGAAGAGTTTGTATTTCGCGTCGAGGGTAGGAGCCATGGGTGCAGAGTGCACGCTACCAAAGTGCCGCGCCGGGGCCCAAATGCCATCACCCGCGCGTGCAAATCCGTGGGTATTTCCACGGACACCCGGGTGGACGTGGTGCTCCGATCCGGCAGGCGCTGGCTCCCGACGAGTTTGCCTTCGACAGCGTACGCAAGTTCGCCATCGAGATCGGGACGAAGCATTGGGCGGGAGCGAGCCGTTCAGCGACGACACGGCGCCGACCACGTTCGAAATCGACTACGTGGCTGGTGAGCGTGCGCCCGGCAGGCCTGTGGTAGGCTCGCGCCATGCCATTGGACCGAGAAGCACTCCGCAGGTTCGTCGACGACGTTTGGGACAGCAGCATCGTGCCGGCGCTGGTCGACTACATTCGACTGCCCGCCAAGTCCCCTCATTTCGATGCCAGCTGGCAGGCTCACGGCTACATCGCCGGCGCGGTGAAGCTGGCGCGCAGCTGGTGCGAGCAGCGCGGCCTGGCAGATCTGAAGGTCGAGGTGCACGAGCTGCCGGGTCGCACGCCGGTGCTGTTGCTCGAGCTGCCGGGCGACGGCGACGCTCAGGACTCGGTCCTGTTGTACGGGCACCTCGACAAGCAGCCCGAAATGAGCGGGTGGCGCGAAGGACTCGCACCGTTCAGTCCGGTCCTCGAGGGCGACAGACTGTACGGGCGCGGTGGGGCTGACGACGGCTATGCCGTCTTCGGATCGCTGACCGCGCTCGAGGCGGTACGAAAGTTCGGCGGCAGTCATCGTCGCGCCGTAGTCCTCATCGAAACCTGCGAAGAAAGCGGTAGCTACGACCTGCCGTTCTACATCGACGCGCTCGCGACCCGCATCGGTTCCCCGAGTCTGGTCATCTGCTTGGACTCGGGCTGCGGCAACTACGACCAACTCTGGAGCACGACCTCGCTCAGAGGCTTGGTGAGCTGCACGCTCCGCATCGACGTCCTTCGCGAGGGAGTGCACTCCGGCGACGCCAGCGGCATCGTCCCCTCCTCGTTCCGCTTGTTGCGCCAGCTCTTGTCCCGCCTCGAAGACGAAGCGACCGGTCAGATCCGCCTCAGCGCGCTCCACGCCCCCATTCCAGAGCAACGGCGCGCGCAGGCTCGAGTCGCTGCGGAGCAGCTCGGCCCGGCGGTCTTCACCAAGTTCCCGTTCTACGGCAGCACCGAGCCGCAGGGCACCGATCTCAGCGAGCAGATCCTGGCGCGCACGTGGCGCCCCACCCTTTCGGTCACCGGAGGCGCGGGCCTACCCGCGGTCGGGGACGCAGGCAACGTCCTGCGCCCACAAACCACACTCACGCTGTCGTTTCGCTTGCCGCCGACCGTGAACGCATCGGAGGCGGCCACCGCGATCCACGACGCCCTGACGACCGATCCGCCGAACCACTGCGGCGTCACGGTGACCGGGCTCGGGGGCGCCTCCGGCTGGAACGCGCCCCCCTTGGCGCCGTGGCTCGAACAGTCGCTCGAAGCAGCGTCACGAGCGTACTTCGACCGCCCAGCCGTGCACATGGGTGAAGGCGGCTCCATCCCGTTCATGGCCATGTTGGGGGAAAGGTTTCCTCGGGCGCAATTCTTCATCACCGGCGTACTCGGACCGGGCTCCAACGCCCATGGTCCCAACGAGTTTTTGCATCTGCCAACGGGCAAGCGCCTGACCTGTGCCGTCGCACAGGTGTTGGCCGATCACTGTTCGAAGCACCCCTGAGCCGGAGTTACCCGTTGCAGCAGTCCAACCGAGTAGACAGCAACGGCGTTGGCAGCGACTGTGATCCTGACGGATGACCCGCGAACGTCATCCCGAGGCCCACCGTTCTGAGTTCATGCTAGGCTGCAGCACCAGGCAGCACCAGAACGAGGAGTGGATGACGATCCTGAATGAGTCGCAACCGAGCCGACCGGTGGGGCGCTGGCTGGCAATCGGCATGTTGGGTGTGGGCGCAAGCCTGGGGGCCACGGGATGCACGGCGGCCGCCGGAGCGGGGGTCGCAGCCGTGGCCGTGGGCGCCGCGATCGCGACCTCGGAATGCTACGGTTATGTCGACGTGCTGGTCACGGACGGGGCCACGGGCAGCCGCGCGTGCGACGCGAATGTCTCTGCGGCGCGGGGCGAAGACGTGGTGCCGTTCACCTCCTGTTTCTACGCGCCGCTCACCGAGGGGCGTTGGAAGCTCGCTGTCGAAAAACCGGGGTATCAATCCGTAACCAGCGAAATCCAGGTCGATCCCCAGGAGCACTGCGAGCGCGTCGTGCATTACATCAGCGTTCGGCTCGATTCGCTGAGCGCGCCGCCTCCAAAAGCCTGGGAGCTGGCGCCGGCGGCCCCCGCCGCTCCTCCCGCGCCCGCGTTGGTGCCCATCACCACGCCCCCGCCGCCCGCCGCACCGGCGGGCCCGATGCCCCCCGCCTCTGAGCCAACCGTGCCGGGCGCCGCACCATCGGCCGCGCCTACTACCCCGACGCCCGCACCACCGATCGCGCCCGCCGGTCCAACGCCCTCCGCACCCTCGCCAGCCCCCGCCGCACCTTCAGCAGCACCGTCGACCCCGTCGACGCCCAGTCCCCCGCCCGCACCTGCGCCTCCTGCCCCGCCGGCGACACCGCCGCAGGGCTCCCCCACCCCTTAACCTCAGCCTCGAACGCCCAGTGCCTCCACCAGCTGCGGCAGGACCTCGCCCACGGGCAAGCTGACCTTCAGGGTCGCGATCTCGTCCGCGCGCGTTTTCCCGCGGTTCACGATCAGCACGGGCACATCGCGGCGCACGGCTTCGCGAGCGAAGCGGTAGCCGGAAAACACCATCAGCGAGGACCCGACGATGAGCAAGGCCTGCGCCTCCGCGAGCGCGGCCATGGACCTGGCGACCCGCGCAGCTGGCACCGATTCACCAAAGAAGACCACGGCCGGTTTCAAGATACCTCCGCAGCGTGTACAGGGGGGCACGAGAAACTTCGACGTGTCTAGCGCACCGAGCTCCGCATCGCCGTCAGGCTTGACGAAGCTCGGGCGTGCGCGAAAGGACGGGTTCAGATCGCTCAAATGCGCCTGAAACTCCCGGCGCGAGAGCTCGCCACGGCACCCTAGGCATTCGACCAAGTCGAGCCGGCCGTGCAAATCGAGCACGTTCCGGCTACCCGCCTGCTGGTGCAAGCCGTCGACGTTCTGCGTGACGAGCAGGTCGAGTTCGACGCGGCTCTCGAGCTCCGCGAGCGCGAGGTGTGCGCGGTTGGGGCGCGCCGCGTCCATGCGCTGGAAGCCAGCCAGGCTCCGCGCCCAATACCGCTGGCGGGCGCCGAGGCTGCGGCTGAACTCTTGAAAGCGCATCGGCTGGCGGTGTTTCCATTGCCCCGCTTCGTCGCGATAGTCGGGGATACCCGAATCGGTGCTGACCCCCGCTCCCGAGAGG
Source organism: Polyangiaceae bacterium (assembly GCA_025937785.1). Lineage (GTDB taxonomy): Bacteria > Myxococcota_A > Polyangia > Polyangiales > Polyangiaceae > JAICQQ01. The sequence continues at coordinate 4,676 of JAICQQ010000171.1, read as the reverse complement.
ACCATCAACCGTCGCGAAGCGGCGAGGCGCCGCGCGAGCTCGTCCACGCGAGCCAGCTCTGCTTCGGCGGTGACCACGTCCTGCGCGCACGCGTCACTTGCTGCAAACGAAGCCACCGGCCTTGCGGTCTCCGGTGGGTTTGCGCCAGCAGTAGCCCCTGTCTTTGCAAGCCAGTGATTGTCGGCAGTCGTCATGGGTAGCGATGGTGCAGCCTGGGCTCTTACCGTGACCGCTCTGGTGCGTGTCCGCAACGAAGCTGCAAACGCCCTGGCGCTGGCAGGGCTCGGATTTCTTGCAATCATCGGCGCTGACCAGCTGGCAACGGCCCTCTCGATAGGTGCACAGCGCCGAGAGCTTGCAGTTTTCACCCTGCTCGCAATCAGCACTCGACGTGGTACCGCAGTGGCCCGCCTTGACCGTGCAGCGGCCATACTTGACACAAGCTTCGCTAGCCTTGCAGTCCTCGCCTTCTGCTTTGCATTCGCCGGCGCTCGCCGAACATCGGCCCTCGTCGGCGCAGCCCTCGGTCGGCTTGCAGTGGGAGTCGTCGGTCGGTGCGCAGATCCCGCCGTGGACGCCGCAGGCGCCTTGCGCTTTGCAGGCCGGCCGCGCCGCGCACCCTGCCGCGCTGGCCGCGCAGCTCGTGCCGTCGAGTTGGCAGCGCCCGTGCGTGCCGCACGCCTCGCTGCGCAAGCAGTCGTCGCCCGACGTGGCGACGCATTGCCCCGATCGCAGTGTGCAGCGGCCATCTTGCTGGCACTCACGCTTGCAGGCCGGAGCGCGATGTTCCTCACAGCCAGTGAGCGCCAGTGCCAGGCCCCACACGGCGAGCAGGCAACACCGGCGGGCGCTCAAAGCGCTTGCTCCACCCGACCGGGCGTCGAGCGCTCAAAGAAACAGCGCATTCAGCCCTACTCTCTCTTCGACTACGAGCAGCACACCCGGTTGCCACAAGAGGCCCGTCGGAGCCCAACCCGAGCTCAACGAAACCTGCCCCAGCCAGGAAACCTCGGCGGTGTCGAGGTCGATGGCGTAGATGTCACCGGGATCCCCGCAGGACGCGAAGAGCCGCGAGCCGGGCTCCACGGCTAGCCCGTCCGGGTTGCAGGGCAGCGTGGCGAAGGTGCTCACCACGCCGCTGGGCGTGACCTGCAAGATTTCGAAGGTGTCGTAGGAGGCGATGTACAGTTGTTGACCGTCGAACTCGACGTCCGAAAGGAAGGACTGCGTGGACACGAACGTGGACGGCGTGGGAACGATCGGGTCGTAGATGACGACGTGCCCCGAGCTCTGAGCGACCACGAAGAAACCGGCTCCCGGCTGCCAGTTTGGAGGAGCAATCGTCATTCCATTCAGGAACTGCCCCGCGACGCTATCGTCCAGCTGGCGCGGATCGGAGCCGTCCGGGCCGACCGCGACCAGCCGATCGAGGGAGGTGCCGTAAAGCAAGCCGTCCTGCGACCGGTACGCGAGCCCCCGCACCCGCTCGGGGAAATCCGCGATACGGGTCGCGGCGCCCGTCGACCCGTCGATTGAGTACACGACACCGCTGAAATCGTCGCTGTCCTGCATCCCGACATAGAGGGTGCAGTCGTCGTCGACGCTGATGTCCGCCACGGAAATCCCACCGGTCAGGAGAATCGGGAACGGGAGCCCCGTGAAGTCACAGGGGTCACCCGGTGCGGTGCACGCACCGGCACGGCACGTGAAACCTTGTTCGCACGCTTCGCCGCAGGCCCCGCAGTGCTCCGGATCGCTGCGGACGTCGACGCAGGCGTTCTCGCACAATTGCTCGGGCGATGGACAAACGGAGTCGCAAGCGCCGGCGACGCACTGGTAGCCGGCGCCACACGCCAGGCCGCAGCTGCCGCAATGGGCCGGATCGGAGCCAAGGTCGACGCAAGCATCGACGCAAAAGGCGAAGCCCGGAAGACATTCGTCCAGGCAGGCGCCGTCCGAACACGGCATGCCGGGGGGACATGCTGAAAAACACCCGCCGCAGTGGTCCACCGAAGTCGACGGATCGACGCATTCGCCGTCGCATACCAGCGCCATACCCGAGCAGCAGGCCCCGGCGATGCAGCTGCCGTCGCAGGGTGTATCGCACGCGCCGCAATGCAGGGGGTCCGTGCGCAAATCCACGCATTCCCCGTCGCACTCAGCGAAACCTTCACCCTGACAGCCGCCGCACACCCCCTGTGCGCACACAGCGTTGGTGCAGGCGGTATTGCAGGCGCCGCAATGATCGGGGCTCGAGAGCAGGTCGACACACTCGCCAGCGCAAAGCGTGAGCCCGTTACGGCAACCCGCACACTCGCCAGCCTCGCAGACTTGGCCAGAACCACAGCGGTTCCCGCACTCACCACAGTGGTTGCGGTTCGTCTCGGTATCGACGCAACGCCCGCCACACTCCGTCCGGTCACCACAGCCTCCACGGCACGTGTTGTTGTCGCAACGCATGCCCGCGTCGCACTCGGCGAAGCACTCACCGCAGTGGTCAGCGTCGGTCGTCGTGTCGACGCAAGCGTCCCCGCAGCGTTGCAGACCCGTCGGGCAACCCATAGCGCTGCATGCGCCTTGCCTACAGCGCGCCCCGGGAGCGCACTCGTTGCCGCAGCGCCCGCAGTGGTCCGCGTCCGAGCGCGTGTCGACACAGCCGTCACCGCACAACGTCTCTGGCTCCTCACAGGCGGGCCGGCAGCGGCCGACGCGGCACGCCTCACCGCCTCCACACACCGTCCCGCAAGCACCGCAGTGCGCGTCGTTCGCCGACACGTCGGTGCACGCACCGTCGCACACGACCTGATGCTCCGGACACCCGAACGAATCTCTGATCGTATCCCGTCCGCACGCCCCGAGCGTGAGCCCCAACATCGCACCCAGAAACCACCTGCGCATCTCCACGAAAATGAAGGATACTCGCGGGGCTCGTCGAACGCTACGCAGAGCTCGCCGCATCCCCACCGCGAGCGCAGGGCAAAGACAGCGAGCCTCGGGGCGGATCCGGGCCCAGATCGAGGTCGGCCGCCGAGACGTGGCGGAGCCGACTCTCCAGCCGGGCGAGGATGCTGTCCACATCGCCCTGACGCACGAGTTCGCGCGTGATCCGTTCGCCGTCCACGAGCGAGGCCAGCACGGAGCGAAGCTGTTCTTTCAAGAGCCCGCAGAGGACGACGTCGCTCGAGGCTCGCAGGCGCGGCCGGGTCGCTGCGACATAGGCGTGGACGTGTGCCAGCAGCGCTGCCCCGTCTGGACGCGGCGCCGGCTTCCCCGCGCGCAACGCGGCAATCTGCGCGAAGATGAAGGGGTTCCGGAGTGCCGGTCGCCCCAACATGACGGCGTCGCAGCCCGAAGTTTTCATCAGCGCGATCGCCTCGGCGGCGTACCAGAGGTCGCCGTTGCCAACCACCGGGATCCCGACACTCTCTTTGATGGATTTGACGATTCGGTGGTCCGCCCGGCCTCGGTAAGCGTCGATCGAGCGCCGAGGGTGCACCGTGATGAAGTCGACGCCAGCCGCCTCGAGTAGGCGCGCCGTCGTCACTGCACGGTCGCTCGCATCGACCCCGGCTCGCATCTTTGCCGACAACGGCCCCGGTGTGCGCCCGCGCATCGCGCGCACGACACGCGTCAACACCTCAGGGCGCGCAAGCATCGCGGCGCCGACTCCCTTCCTGACTGCGTTCGGCGCGGGACAACCCAGATTGATGTCGACGACATCGGTCCCGCCCGCCACGACCCACTCCGTCGCGAGCGCCATGTTGCTCTCGTCGTCGCCCATTACCTGTACCGAGAGCGCGGCGTGTTCGGTGCGAACCACCTCTCCTTCGATCATGCGCCGGTTCACGGCCGCGCGCGTGATGCGCACGAACTCCGTGCACACCACGCCCACGCCTCCGTACGACGCTATCAGCTCGCGATAGCCAGGATGGGTAACGCCCTCCATGGGCGCGAGCATCGTCGGATGCAGCCACGGCCAGCGCCCCGCCGCGAGTTCCGCACGGCGAGCAACCGCCAGAACGCCAGGTGCTCCGGACAACCGTCAGCCCGTGCGCCGGATCAAATGATAGCCGAAATCCGTCTCGACCACGTCGCTGGTTTCGCCTACGCCGAGCCCGAACGCCGTGGATTCGAAGGCCTTGACCATCTGGCCCCTGCCGAAAGACCCGAGGTCGCCTCCCCGGCTCTTCGAAGGGCAATCGGAGTGTTGTCGCGCGAGCTCCGCGAAATCCGTCCCGGTATCCAGCTGGTCTTTCAGTGCTCGAATCTGGGCCTGCGCCTCCGCCTTCGAGCGCGTAGCGCTCGAGCGCGAAGACCCCGCATACATCAGCAAAATGTGAGACGCCCTTACTTGTTCTGCCATCAGCTCCTCCAAGGACCGTGGGTGCCCCGAGACACCGCGGCGACCGTAGCACATTCGAGCGCCCCTCGCTGCGATCTAGACGCACACCAATCCGGGCACTTTCCGGCACTCTCCCAGTGCAAGCCATGCGGCCCGTATTCTCCGCTCCGCCTAGCGCTAGCCACGCGGCCCGTGTTCTAGGGCCTGTCCCTGAATTGGTCTGGCCCGTGAACGTGAACGTGTGCGTGCCCGTGCCCGAGAAGTCGAGGAAAGAGCTATCCATGGCGGTGGAAGTGTGTTCCATGGGTAGGCCAGCATGGTTAGACAGCAGCTG
>JAICQQ010000188.1 GCA_025937785.1 Polyangiaceae bacterium | reverse complement strand
TTCCAGGCGCGGGTTCGAAGGCTCGGGTGGATGGGTCGCAGTCATACCCATTTGTATCATGACCCTTTTGTGCACTCGCCGGGCCGAGACGGCTCTGAGCGCTACGCTAATTGTTTGCAGGCTCTGGCAGGCCGGTTGGCGCAGTTTCGAGAGAAGTTCGACAAAAACGTCGTCGCGGGGCGTCCGGAGGCGTCAGTGCGTCACTCACGGGCACGAGAATCTCGTCAAGACAAATATCACCGAATACTCATTATTTGAGCATGGATGCTCCGTGCTTCCGCCCCGCCACACCCTACGTCGCCCGTGACGTGCGAATAGGAACGACCTGGCACGTTCGTAAGCGAAGCAAACAACCTTGACGGACGCGCGCTTGTGAGTATACTAAAGAACTCACCGAAGATCTGCGACAGGCGCGATCCCAATGTGCATCTCGCGGGCCACACTCAGGGGATCTCCCATTGCATTCGTGCGTTGGCGCGCCTCCGGGCCACGTGGCTCGCGCAGTCGGTGCCTCCGGGCCACGTGGCTCGCGCAGTCGGTGCCTCCGGGCCACATGGCTCGTGCGGTCGGCGCGCCTCCGGGCCACATGGCTCGCGCGGTCGGCGCCTACGGGCCACAGGCCACATGGCTCGTGCGGTCGGCGCGCTGCACGGGCCACATGGCTCGCGCAGTCGGTGCCTATGGGCCACCTGGCTCGCGCGGTCGGCGCGCTGCACGGGCCACATGGCTCGCGCAGTCGGTGCCTACGGGCCACAGGGCTCGCGAGGTCGGCGCCTCCGGGCCACAGGGCCACAGGGCTCGCGCGGTGGCACGCTGCACGGGCCACATGGCTCGCGCAGTCGGTGCCTACGGGCCACAGGGCGGATCGCGCCGGCGTTCGGAACGAAGCTGATGGCTGATGGCTACACCAGGGCGTCCATGCGGCGCGCCAGCTCGAAGTCGAGATCGCTGATACCGCCGGCATCGTGCGTCCGCAGATCGACGACCAGGCGATTGTACACGTTGAACCATTCGGGATGATGTTGCATGGACTCGGCGGTGAGGGCGACTTGAGCCATGAAACCGAAACATTCGACGAAGGTCGCGAAGCGATACTCCTTGTGCAACTTGTCGTCGAGCAGTTGCCAGCCGCTCAGCGACGCGAGCCGGCCCGTGATCTCTTCCCTTGAAAGTGCTCGTTGCGGCATGACGCAGGCAAACGTACCACGTTCTCTCCGGTCATTCGAGCAAAGCGAGCAGGTCGTCCCGCGTGATCGCCGTGGCTCCGGCGGTGCCCGCTAGAGCGTTCTCTGCGATCGCGCGCTTCTTTTCTTGGAGCTCGAGGATGCCCTCTTCGACGGTGTTCTTGGCGACCAAGCGGTACACGTTGACCGGGCGGTCCTGACCGATGCGATGCGCGCGATCAGCGGCCTGTTCCTCAGTGGCGGGATTGTACCAGGGATCCATGATGAACACGTGATCGGCGGCGGTGAGGTTCAGGCCGGTGCCTCCTGCTTTCAAGGACGCCAGTAGCACCGGGGGCCCGTGTTCGCTTTGGAAGGACTCGACCACTGCGCCACGATCGCGGGTGCTGCCGTCGAGTCGCAGATAACCGATCTCGGCGTGCTTCAAATGCGGCTCGATGCGATCGAGGAAGCTGGTCCATTGCGAGAACACCAGCGCCTTGTGACCGTCCGCCGTGAGATCGCCGAGCGCGTCCATCAGCGCCTCGGTTTTCGTCGAACCTTCGGCGTTCTGGCCCGGCAGCAGCCCGCGATGGCAAGCGGCCTGGCGCAGCCGCAACAGCGCTTCGAGGGCGCCTAGCACGCTGCCCCCTTCCTTGAGTGCTCGCACGACCTCGCCTTTGGTGGCCGCGAGGATGGCGTCGTAGGCATCGCGTTCTGCGGGGTCGAGCTCGATGGGCAGTATCGCGTCCGTGCGCGGGGGCAGGTCTCGCGCCACGTCCTTCTTCAGGCGTCGCAGCAGGAATGGACGCGTCAGCTCCTTCAAACGCGCTGCGGCCGCGTCGTCGCCGCTCGCGATGGGACGGGTGAAGCGCTCGTCGAAGCTCTGGTGGCTTCCCAAGAGCCCAGGGTGGGTGAAGCGAAAGATGCTCCACAGCTCGTCCAGACGGTTTTCGATGGGGGTTCCGCTCAGCGCGAGCTTGAAGCGGCCCGACAAACGGAACGCCGCCTGCGCCGCCTGGCTCCCGGGATTCTTGATCGCCTGCGCCTCGTCGAGGACACACTGATCCCAGGGCAGTTCGGCGAGTGCATCGATGTCGAGTCGGAGCACGGCGTAGGTGGTGAGCACGACGTCGGCGTGTGGATCCAAGCGCCGGTTGGGACCGTGGTAGAGGCTGATCGACAACCCTGGTCGAAAGCGTCGGATTTCACGTTCCCAGTTGAAGAGGACGCTCTTCGGGCACACCACCAGAGTGCGTCCGGAGACTGTGCACAAGGTCTGCAAGGTCTTGCCGAGACCCATGTCGTCCGCCAGCACCGCCCCCAGCTCGTGCTGGCGTAAAAAGCTCAGCCAGCGTACGGCGTCCAGCTGGTAGGGGCGCAAGGTGGCGCGCAGGTCTGGTGGCAAGTCTGCCGCGGGCAGCCCATGAAATCCGCGGAACAAAGGCGCGAGCCGCTCCAGCTCGAGGGGCGGCGGCTGGCCGAGCGCGTCGCACAACTTCGCAAGGGTAGGCACGGCGAACATCGGCAGTGCGCCGTGCTCGGCGCGCGCTGCGAGCAGCGACGCCACCTGTTCACCGTAGCGCTCGAGCCAGGCGCTGGGCAACGTGCCGAAGCCCCCGCCGGCGAGCGGCACCAGCTGGACGCCGTCGCGCCAAGCGCGAAACACCGCCTCGGGGCTGGCCGTCTGCTGCTCATCACCGCCGGCCACCCGAAAACCGACTTCGAAATGAGCGGCGTCGAAATCGAGCTGGGGCACGAGCGCGGGCACGTCGGGCAGCGCCCGGGCTTCGCCTGCGGGCTCGGTCGCGAAAGCCCGTAGGCGCTCGGCGAAACGAGCGGCTTCGGCGCCATCGAAGTGCACCCTGCGTCCAGGGACCAGGTTGAGCCGATCGCGGAGCTGCGCGAGCAGCGCATGTTCCGAGGCCCGATCGCGACGCGGCGCCGTCGTCCCCAGCAGCTCGAGCCGGTCGCCGTCGACGCGCGCGGACGGGGGGCGGCCGTACACCAGCGTCGCGAGCACGCTCAGGGTGTGCCCTTCGTGGCTCAAGTCGAACTCGATTCGGGGTTTTTCGCGCGTGCGGCGGGGCAAGCGCTTGCTTTCGATCACGACCTCGACGCTCTTCTCGACCTCGGGCAGCACCCTCTCGACCAGCTCGCTGGTTTCGCGCACGCTCATCCTGCGCGTGAGCGGCAAGCGTTCCATGCGCAGGCCGCAGAGCTCGACCGCACCTGCGGGTCTGATTTCGCCCGTGTACACGACGCCGGGGGCGAGCACCCGACGAAACTCGGGGCTCTGCACGATCTCGAGCACGATCGAATCCCCGGAATCGAAGACCCTGGCGCTCGGCTTCAGTGGTTCTTTGCGCACCTTCACAGGGCTGCCGTCCAGCTCGACTTCACGACTCTCGAGCGCCGCCAAGAGCCGCTGCACCTGGCCCAGATTGAAGTCGCCGCGCGGCACCGCCGCCAGCAGCCGATCGATCTGAATGTCGTCTTGCGTCGGTGTGAACGGGCAGCGCCCTTGCGCGACCAGCGAGCTCAGAGCTTCCGCGAGCTCGCGCTGCTCGCCGCCGTTCTGCAAAAAGCGACGCACGCGGAGCTGCCCCCGTTCGACGCTGAGACGATACAGAAGCTTCGGGGCCGCCTCGCCGGTGCTGGGTTCCTTCAAGCCGCCCTGTTGCCAGGCGATGGCTGCGGCGATCGCGTGTTCGCAGGGGTCGTTGCGTCCGCCACAGTCGCAGGTCCATTCCAACTCGTCGGCGTACAGCACCACCGTCGGAGCCACCGCGCGGCCCGGCGTGGGCACTCTGAAGACGATCTCGCTGGCTTGTCGCGGCGCGAGCTCGACCGTTCCCGTTCGCGCGAGCTTCACGCCCTGGCTCCAGATCCCCGGCAAAGCGTCGGCCTTGATGGCTTGGAACAGTTCGGTGGGGTCGGGGAGGGGGGACTTCATGGGCAGCTCGAATCCGTGGTAGCACCCGCGCATGAGCCGAGCGAACCTACCGCTGCACCCGGGCGCGCTGTCGCACTACGTCGACGTGGCGGCGTATCAGCGGCGCTACGCGACGCGCGCTGAAGACGTCGCGTACTACGTGCGGCTCAGTCGCAGGGCCGGCGGCGAGGTGCTCGAGTACGGCTGTGGCAACGGGCGCGTCACGTTAGCGCTGGCCCGTGCGGGAATTGCCGTCACGGGCGTCGATGCTTCGCGCTTCATGCTAGAAGATCTGAGGCAACGGCTGAAACGCGAGCCAGCCCCGGTGCGCCGCCGGGTCCGCCTCGTGCTCGGGGACATGCGGACCCAACGCTTGAGCCGCCGGTTCCGGCTTGCGATCTTGCCGTTCAACGTGTTCGGTCATCTCTACGAACGGCGCGACGTCGAGCTCGTGCTGGCCCGGGTCCGCCAGCATCTGCTGCCGGAAGGCCGCCTGGTCTTCGACGTGTACATGCCCCGCTTCGAAGAGTTGGCGGGCGAGCTCCCGGGGTACCATTACGAACCCCTGTCGCAGGTGCTGACGGTCCATTTCGCGGACGAGCCACCCTCGGTGCTGTCGCAGCGGCAGTTTTACCCCGAAGAGCTGCGGATGCTGCTCGGGTACAACGGCTTTCGCGGAGTGCGCCTGCGCTCGGATTTCTCCGACCGACCTCTCGACGAAGACACCCAGAGCATTCTGGTGAGCGCGCGGCCTGCGTGACCATGGCGGTCGTGTTAGCCTGAGTGTTCATGCTCACGACGGTCAAAGCCGGGCCTTACACCATCCGAGGCGTCTCGGTAGGGGGCGTGTACACTTCGCTGCACGTGCCCGAGCTCGACTGCTTGTTCGACGCTGGCATCGTCGCGCGGAGCCTGGTCGGCGCTTCGAATCTGCTGGTCAGTCACGGTCACTCCGATCACATCGGCGCGCTCCCTGCCATCTTCGGAGTCCGCGGGTTGCTGGGACAGCCGAAGCCTCGGCTCTTCTTGCCCGAGCAGATCCGGGATGCGGTGCAGACGACCTTCGAACAGCTGAGTCATATCCAGCGCTATCCATTGGAGGCCGAGTGGGTAGGGGTCAAACCGGGGGACGAGCACCAGCTACGGCGCGACCTATCGCTCCGAGTCTTCCGCACCCACCACACCGTGCCGTCGGTCGGGTACCAGCTGTTCCGGCGTGTGCAGAAGCTCCGCGCACAGTACGTGGGTTTGCCTGGCAAGGAGATCGCCGAACGCCGCGCAGCCGGGCAAGAGCTGTTCCAGACCGTCGAGCACCTAGAGCTCGCCTACGCCACCGACACGCTGATCCGCGTGCTCGACACGTACCCCTCGCTGCTCGCGACCCGGGTCTTGATCCTGGAGTGTTCCTTCATCGACGAACGCAAATCGCTCGCTGACAGTCGCGCGGGCTGCCACGTTCACCTGGATGAAATCCTCGAACGCGCGAGCGATTTTCAGAACGAACACGTGGTGCTGATGCACTTCAGCCAGATCGCGAGCCCCGAAGAAGTGCACCGCACCCTGGCGCGGCGTTGCCCGAAGTCGCTGTGGGACCGCTTGATCCTGTTCGCTCCCACGGCGGGGCAATGGCCCGGGTGAGCCGGAAGATCAGCTAGTGGAGCTCGAGGTCCACCACGAGCGGAAGGTGGTCCGACGCCGTCCTCGCCAACTGCGAGCGTACGGTGCGGCAGCGGTGGACCACTAGGTCACCCCGCACGAACACACCATCCAACGGACGGATCGGCATGGCCGCGGGAAACGTGTTGGTCATGGTTCCGGCACGGCTGAATCCCGCTGGTACTAGAAAGCGGGGTCCGAGCGAACCCCACAGGTCGTTGAGATCCCCGCCGACGACGACCGGCGTGTGCGAGCGCAGGGACGCTACGACCTGGCAGGCGAGGAACCGCTGGAGCTGGACTCCCCGTTCGGAGCCGGCGAGGCCCAGGTGCAGATTGCACAGCACCACACTGCGCGAATGACCTTCCTCTCGCACGTGGATTCTGGACACTAGCGCCCCGCGTTTTTTGCGCCACCCGACTGTGAGGTCGACGTGATGCGTGTCCGAGAGCGGCCAGCGGCTGAGAATGGTGTTGCCGTACCCCCCCTGCTTGAAGCGGTGCTCGGCGCCGAACTCCATGTGCTTCAGGTCCAGCGCGTCGCGCAGCTCGTCCGCCTGCACCTCGAAGCGAGCCGCAGGCCAACCTTCGGCAACCTCTTGCAGTAGGGCAATGTCGGGATCGACCTCACGCAAGAGCTCCACCACCCGCGCGAGCTCATAGCGGCGATCGATGCCGCCGACACCCTTATGGATGTTCCAGGTAACGACGCGGAGCTTCATGCTCAAGCAGTAGCGGGACGCTAGCAAACGGCGCTAACATAGACGGGTCCTTTTTTTCGATGTCGAGGGTCGCGGTCCCAGGCGCCGGCCCGAGGCATGCCAAAATGACTCAATCGCCGCCGCCTGACCTCACAGGAATGATCATCGCCGACCGCTACCGGGTGGAGCGGCTCATTGGCCAGGGCGGGATGGGGAGCGTGTGGGCTGCGCGCCACTTGTCATTGGACCAGACGGTCGCCATCAAGTTCATTCACCCCAAGCTGTTGGGGAGCGGTCAGGCGCTGCGGCGTTTCGACAACGAGGCCAAAGCAGCGGCGCGCATCCGAAGCCGGCACGCGGTCGCGGTCTTCGATCACGGCGTCGCCGCGAACGAGCAGCCGTACATCGTCATGGAGTACCTCGAGGGCGAATCGCTCGAGGCGCGCATTCGACGACTCGGCCCCCGTCCGTTGTCGGAAGTCTCGGACATCGTGATGCAGGCTTCGCGCGCGCTCGCCGCCGCTCATGGCGCTGGCATCATTCATCGCGATCTAAAGCCCGAGAACATCTTCCTCACCGTGGATCGAGATCGCGCGGGACCGGGCTATGTCGTCAAGGTCGTGGACTTCGGTATCGCGAAAATGGTGCACGACGAAGCAGCGGGGGGCGCTGCGGCGACCCAAGCGGGTTCCGTGCTCGGGACGCCGCACTTCATGAGCCCAGAGGCACTCACCGGTGCAGAAGGCGTTGGCGTCTCCGCGGACGTGTGGTCGCTCGGCGCCTGTGCCTTTGCCGCCGCTTGCGGCCGCACGCCCTTCGAAGGCAATGCCATCGGGGACATCGTGCTCAAGGTCTGTTCCCACCCCCTGCCGGTGCCTTCGGAGCTGAACCCGTTGTTGCCGCCTGCCTTCGACGCCTGGTTCGCGCGCGCGTGCGAGCGCGACCTCCGCCAGCGTTTCAAGGACGTCGAGTCGATGAGTCGAGCGCTCACTCAGCTGGATCAGTGGGCGGAGGTCGAGAAAGAGACGTCGTCATTCGAGATCCGACCGCGACAGCCGTCTCGCTTGGAGATCGAGCTCGCGGAGTACCAGCCACCTAGCCGGGGCCGCTTTCTAGCGGGGCTGCTGGGCGGTGTCGCGGTCACCATCGCGCTGCTGGGGTACTTTTTTTTCCAGCGGACGCAGGCCGCGACGGAGGCAACGCGCGAGGCAGCCGCGCGCGCCGCCGCGGCGCTCGAAGCCCAGAACCGGCCCGCGGAAACGCAAACATCCCCGAGAGCGAGCCCCTCCTCGGAACACGCAGGCGCGGCCGACGCTGGAGAATCTGACGCCGCGGCCGAGGTTCGACCCCCGCCCTGAGGCGCGGGCACGGCGCCTCACACGCTCTCGGGAGTCGCGGGAACCGCGCTCGAGTGATATATGGTGCGCCGGCGCTGAGAGAGGAAACCCAGCATGATCGATGAGATTCTGCAAGATCTGGAAGAGAGCACCAAGAAGGCTAGAGACGCACTCAAGCGCGAGCTCTCCAAACTGCGCACGGGGCGCGCTCATCCCTCGATGCTCGACGGGATCCGCGTGGACTATTACGGGCAGATGACTCCGATCGCTCAGATGGCCACGGTCAGCGTTCCAGAGCCGCGAATGCTCACCGTAAAACCGTGGGAAAAGAACCAGGCCCAGGCCATCGACAAGGCCATTCGCGAAGGCGATCTAGGTCTGAACCCCCAGGTCGACGGCGACTTGATTCGCGTGCCGGTGCCGCCACTCAGCGAAGAGCGCCGCAAAGACCTGGTCAAGATCGCCAAGAAGAACGGCGAAGATTGCAAAGTCGCCGTGCGAAAATCACGCCACGACGCGCTGGACCTGCTCGGGGAGATGAAGCAGTCGGGCGACGCCAGCGAGGACGACATCGAGCGTGCGAAGAAACGCGTGGAAGAAGTGGTGGCCCAGGCAGGCCAAGACGTAGACGCCATCGTCCAAGCGAAGGAGCGCGAGATCCTCGTCGTCTGACGGCCTGGCTGATTGGCCGCTGCTGGCGAGATCCGCCACGTCCGAGGGCAGCGGCGGCGCGGCAGAGCAACTCCAAAGAGCTGCCTTTCGCTTCCGCGCCGGCGGTAACCGGTACCGATGTAGGATATTTCGCGCGGGATGGAGCTGGATGCGCGAAGCCGCAAAGGCAGCCCTCGCCTCGGTCCAGTGGAACGACGATCGCAGCGGGCCGGTTGCTGCGATCCCAACGTGCGGACTAGCGGCGGACTAGCGTAAGCGCGCGGTGCTGCGGAAAAAAACGGCCGCTTGCCGTCTAAGCATGCGTATCCCTTGACAATCTATCCCTGCAGGTGAAAACCTGTCCGTTGAACGAATGCCGAGCATGGCCGCGACATCAGTCTCAAGCCAAGTAGGGGGTACCTGACTCATGCGGGCACGAGCCGCAGGCATTAGCGATGTGGGACTGCAACGGGACCACAACGAAGACAGTTTTGCGATTCTGAACGAGCAGGAACTGTTCATCGTGGCTGATGGAATGGGCGGGCATCGGGCAGGCGATGTCGCCAGCCGCCTTGCCACCGACGCCATCGTCGACTTCTTCAAGGCCACCGCGTCCGACGACGTCACCTGGCCGTTTCACTTCGATGCGCGGCTCAGCGAAGAAGAGAATCGGTTGCTCACCGGGATCAGGCTCGCCAATCGCCAGATCGTAGAGCAGAGCGTGCGGGCGCGCGAATGCCATGGGATGGGGACCACCGTGGTCGGGGCCTTGTTCAGCTCCCGGAAGCGCAAGATGTTCATCGGGCACGTCGGCGACTCGCGTGCCTATCGCGTGCGCAAGGGCGAGATCACGCAGATGACGAGGGATCACTCGCTCGTCAACGACTACCTCCTGGCCATGCCGGAGCTGACGGAAGAGCAGCGCAGCGAGTTGCCCAAGAATGTCATCACCCGGGCTTTGGGCATGCAGGACCAAGTCACCGTCGATCTACAGGCGGACGACGTACAACCCGGTGACGTCTACTTGCTGTGCTCGGACGGGCTCAGCGGCATGATCGAAGACGACGAGATCCTCGGCGTCGTCAGCGACCAGCCCGATCTCGATATCGCTTGCCGCCGCCTGATCGCACTCGCAAACGAGCACGGGGGTGAAGACAACATCACGGCGGTGATCGTCAAGATCGACGGGGACGAGACCAAGGACGAGATCAGTTTCAGCGATACGCTGCGCGACCGTCCCGACCTGGAAGAAACGGCGCGCGCCCTCCAAGTCGCCGACGCGGCGCAGAACGCCAAGGTCGAAATGGCCGACACACCGCCGGCCGGCATCGTCGCGCCCAAGTTCGACGACAAATAACGCTGGGGCTCGCGCCGCGCGCTGACACCGCGCTGGCTACGTCGAAGGCGTCAGGATCCTGTGCGCGAGCAACGGTGGAGCGGTGGGGCTCGCGGTAACCGTGAGCCCGTGGGCTTCCGCAGTTATTCTTCTTCGCAGCGCTCGAGCACGAAGGCGCCCGACGCGCGGCAACCCGTGGTCGGCGGATCTTCCAAAGCGGCGCAATCGAAGCGGGCGTAAACGCGACCGGCGTCCACGGTAAACTGATTGTCGGTGCGGCTGCTCTCGAGGCTCAGCGTGCAGGAGCCGCCTTCGGGGGTGCGATAGTAAACACCGCCGGTGTGCAGAGTGATGTTCGCCTGCCCGGTGCCACCGGTCTCCGTCTTCTGGAGGTAGCCGTCGGCGATCACGATGCCGACATTCTCCACGAATTGCGCTGACGGATGGCTCTGCGTGCCAGAGATGCGGGCTTCGATCGAGTTGGTGTCGCCGCCGTCCACGCTGCAACTGATGCTCGAGCCTTCTTGACCGTCTTCGATGCGGCGGCCGGGGCGCGTGCCATCGGTGGCAGGCAGCTGGATCGACTTGGTCGCGACCGGAACGTCCTGACCCAGCTGGGCGCCGACGCCGCCGCTGTAAGTCGTGCACCCCGTCAAGGTGAACACGAGGTTGCCACGGGGCGCGGGAGGCACCGGATCGCTACAGCCCGCTACGACGAGTGCGGCCAACGCTGCACTCAAAGACCAGATGCTCTGGGACATCTCACTCTCCATCCTGTAAGACTTCATACCCCGTTCGACCCGAGGTGCGACAGTTTTTCGTAGGCGTTGATGCGCACACCACGCCCTCCGCTAGCAACTCTCGCTCCAACCGAGCAGAATGCATTCGCTCTGGAATTCTTCAACGGGGTGGATGACGGGGATCGAACCCGCGACAACAGGAGCCACAATCCTGTGCTCTACCACTGAGCTACACCCACCGTGGGGTCTTCGAATCGAAGGGCGGCGAGATCTAGCGCAGGGTAGCGGGGGTTTTCAACTGCTGCCTGCGATTCGTTGAAAAATCTGCCGAATCCCAGGCTAGTCCAAGCGCCAGAAGCGCCGCAAGCTCGCCTGGGCGCGCTCGAGATCTGCCTCGTGCACGCGGGTGAGCGGCGCAGTGGGAGGGGTGCGGGGGTTCTCGTCGGCGACCGCCGCTGGTCGCCCGTCCGAACACGCGACGGCGGTCTCGAGCGTGGCCTGGAAGGACCCAGCCAGGGCAGCAAGATCATAGCCGCCCTCGAGGAGCACCCCGACGCCGGGGGGTAGGAGCGCATCGCCCACCGGGCGCTCGGGAAGGGCTCGGAACAAAGATTCGAACAGCGCTGCGTAGCTCTGGTCCTCCAGCTTCATCTCTGCGAGGGGGTCCCGAACGTGGGCGTCGAACCCAGCGCTGATCAGCAGCAGGTCCGGTGCGTACTGATTCAAGATGGGGCCGATGATGCGTTCGACCGCGGCGAGGTAAACCGCGGTGTCAGCGCTTGCGGAGAGCGGGACGTTTACGGTGTATCCAAGTCCATCACCGCTGCCGACGTCGCTGGCCGCGCCGGTGCCAGGGTAGCAGGGAGACTGGTGCAGCGAGACGTAGAGAACGTGCGGATCCTCGTAGAAGATTTCTTCCGTCCCATTGCCGTGATGCACGTCCCAATCGACGATCGCGACGCGCCCGAGCCCGAGCGCTCGCGCGTGCGCTGCCGCGACCGCCGCGTTGTTCAGCAGGCAAAAGCCCATCGCTTGCTCCGAGGTCGCGTGGTGCCCAGGGGGGCGCAAGAGCGCGAAACCGAGCTTGGTGTCGCGGCGCACGAGCCGCTCGCACAGCGCCACGGCGCCCCCTGCTGCGCGGCGCGCGGCTGCGACGGAGTCGTGCGAATAGTACGTGTCTGCGTCGAAATGACCCTTCAGACCGGCTGCTTGGTCGAGCGTGGTCATGTAGGACTCAGTGTGCACGCGTAGGAGCTCATCGTGAGTGGCGTCGCGCGCAGGCAACGTTTCGCTCGGAAGCTGAGGGGACATCATCGAGAGCGCCTGTCGAATGGCGTGGAGACGTTCCGGCCGTTCGGGGTGCGCCGCGTCGCTCCGGTGCATGTCGAACAAGACATCGTCGACGAGCACAAACGCTGGTTGCATGACGTTGTGGCTATGGAGCACTGGGTGATACGCTCCGGCATGCGCCTAGACGTGCTCCAAGACGAAGCACGAAAGAGGGGCGGAGACTCATGCGCTGGAAGATCATATTCGTAAACGCGGGAATCATCATTGTTCTGAGCCTCATCACCTTCGCGTTCTTGGCGAAGTCCATTGGCAATGTCGTTGCCAATCAGGATGAGCGCAAAGCCGAAGTCGAGCAAGCGTTGCGAGCGGCGAACGCTCAGCTTGCGCTCGACGCCTTGCGCATGGAGCGGTGGCTCGCGGCTCGGGTCACCGAGGAAACCACCCAGAGCGTCTTCTTGCTCGGCACCACACAGGCCAAGAGCGAGCAAGCGACCGCCTCGGCCAACAAGCTTCGCGACATGGCCATCCAGGTGCCGGCGTTCGCGAAGATGGCGCCCTCGCTGGTGCTCTTCGTCGACGAGCAGGGCGTCGCGCTCGGCCGCAACGGCTCGGCGCTGATGCGAGGTGACAAGACTGCGGCCGCGTACGCATCACTGGCGAACGCCATCAAGACCGGCAACACGGCCAGCGATGTGTGGCTCAACAAGTCTCGGCAAGAGCAGATGCTCGCCAGCTACGCACCCGTACGCGGTGAAGACGGCGAAGTGGTAGGGGCCTTGATCGTCGGTACGCCGCTCAACGACGAGCGCTTGGCGCGGACGAGCACGTTGACGAGCGGGCAGTCCCTGGCCTTCAGCGGCACGGATGGTGTGATCGCGGCAGGTGGTAATGGTGCGAACGACAGCTCTTTTGCGAACGATCGCGCCGTCGCTGCGGCGCAGGGCGCGTTGAAGTCGGGCAGCTTGAGCAACGCACCAGGCGCTCACGCCGGGCGACTCTTCGGCGCCGTGCGGGTCGAGGGGTATGGCGAGGCACCGTTCGCGCTCGTCGCGAGTGTGCCGGAATCTCTGGTGCCGAGCGTACCGGGGCTGCTCTGGCCCATCTTCGCGATTTCCGGATTGGGCGTGCTGCTGGTGGTCGTAGGGGGCTTCATGCTCGGCAACTACATTTCGCAGCCCGTAGCGGAGCTCGAAGACGGCCTTTTGGCTGTGATCAATGGAAACCAAGACCTGCGCTTCGAGCTCGAGCACGCCGAGCTCGGCGGCCTCGTGTTCCGCATCAATTCGTTGTTGAACGCCCTGATGGGTGTCCCTGAAGACGACACTGGCGCGGACGAACCGACCGGCGGATCGTAGCCCTTGAGCGCGCGGGCCAGGGTGGGGCAGTCCCCGCGGCGCGAAAGCGGAAAATCTTTGCGCCCTTGGCGGCCCTGGTGCGCCCGAGCGCCGCTCGCGCGAGAGGTCCGCGCTGCCCTGGTCGCAGGTTTTGTGAGCGAGAGCTACCTGCGCGCTCCGGGCCGATGAGGTATAAGCCCAGCGGCGGCCCGGGCCCGACCAAATGCTGCCTTAGAAACTCCAGGGACACGACATGGGATTGTTCGACTTTTTCAGCAAGGCCAAAGACCAGGACGACAAACCTGCGAAGCGCGACAAGGGGGGCAAGAGCGATCGCGAGATGGCGCGTTTCGAGCGCCTGGTTTCCAGCAAGATGACGCAAAACCTCGATCGTCAGGACGCGATCCGGGAGCTGAGCGAGATGGGCACCGCCCGCGCCGCGCGCGTCTTGTTGAAGCGTTTCAACTGGAGCATGGAGCCCTCGATCACCGATCAGGAAGAGAAGGAAGCTGCGGCAGCAGGCATCGTGGCTGCTGGGGCCGAAGCGCTGGGGCCAATCCGCGAGTACTGCCAGAAAGCTGAGAGCTTGCACTGGCCGCTCAGCGTGCTCAAAGACATCGTGGGCGGCGACGAGCTGGTCGAGGAGCTCTTGGGTGTGCTCGACCAGTTCGACACCGAGTACCTGAGAAACCCAGAACCGAAGGTACAGCTGCTCGAACGACTCAGAGATTACCCCACCGAAGACGTGCGCATTGCCGTCGAGCCTTTCGTGGGCGACGTGAACGAGTCGGTGCGCTTCGCGGCGGCGACCACCGTGCTCGCCATCGGCAACCCGGCCAGTGTCGAAGCCCTCGTGGCGGCACTCGACGACGAGGAAAGCCTGCGCATCAAGAACAAGATCGCCCAAGGCCTCGAAGAGCTAGGCTGGGAGATCCCTGAAGGGTTGATCGCCAGCGCGACCAAGAACCTACCTCCTGGGTTCACCACGCGCGCGGGAAAGGTCGCGCGCGGCTGAGTTCGGCGCGGGAAAGGTCGCACGCGGGAAAGGTCGCACGCGGGAAAGGTCGCACGCGGGAAAGGTCGCACGCGGGAAAGGTCGCACGCTGCCGAGCTCGGCGCGCCGCCAAACTAGGCGCGCCGCCAAACTAAGCGCCCCGCTGGCATCGTCGCTGCCAGGTCGCTCCCCGTTTCGACTCGATCGCGAACAGGCCGGGCGACGCCGGAAACGCGAGACATCGAGATCCGCTCGTCGCAGCGCCCCGCGCTCAGCGCAGGGCACCACGAACCAACGATCATTCTTCGGCGGCTCGTCGAGAACCGCCGAGAGCTACTCGCTGATGGTGTACTCCATCGGGAAGTAGATGTTGTAGCTGATCGTCATCACGCTGTTGAACTTGAACTGGCGGTCTTCCTTCGAAATCTCGTTGTCGGGGAACTCGTTGTCCTGACCGCCGCCGGCCGTGTCGAAACCCGGCGCGTTCCACGAGAAGGGCATCCCGCGCCATTCAAAGCCGAGCGCGCTCCACTTGTTCACGTAGAACGAGAAGCCGAGCCCGAAGGTAGGCGCAATCGCGACGCGCGAAGCCATATCGAACGAGTTCGTGCAGTCGCCGCTGTCATTGCCGGGGGCGCAATCAGCGCGCTCGGTGACGCCGACGAACGCCGGACCACCGAAGAAGTACAGATCGGCGTCCACGAACACGCTCTGGAACAGTGCGAGCTTGCCGCGGAACGGCACGATGGTGATCTGGGGTGCTGCCACCCAGTCGAGCGTACCGAGCTGCTCGGTGAAGTCTTCGCCGAGGTTCACCAGCGTGAGCTTGCAGTTCAGGTTCTGGCAGTTCTCGTCATCGGGGTTGTTCTTCCGCGCCTCGTTGACGTCCTGAATCTCGTTCGAGAGGCCCGTCGGTAGTTGCACGGCGCCATAGGCACCCCACACGCCGAGCGCGACCCAGTCGGTGAAGTTGTAGTTCAGGCGCAAGCCAGCGAAGATCGTGCGCTGGTATTCGTCGAGCAGCGTGAACGACACGTTCGGCGCTACTTCGAAGCGACCCTCGCGATGCAGCCGGAGCTTGCGGACGGCAGGCGCTCCTGCGAGCGGGCCCGTCAACAGGATCTCTTGGGCCGAAGCCTGCTCAGGTAGGGTGGCTAGCGCGGCAGTAGCCGTCAGAGCGGCCAGCAGGCAGCGCTTGGTTCTCGATGCTGTGGTCTTGGTGCCCATCATTCCTCGCTCTGTGCTGCTCATCACTTCGGAAGGCGGTACTCGAAAGAGAACGGAATGAAGATCGACACACCCAGTTGTGCCTGCA
>JAICQQ010000261.1 GCA_025937785.1 Polyangiaceae bacterium | reverse complement strand
GCGCTCCGGCCATTGGGAATGCCGCTCTCTGCAAGCTGCCGCTGACGAGCTCTCGCTTCAGCTCCAGAGAGACGACGAAGAAGAACACCGTCATCAGCGCGTCGTTGACCCAGTGGCGAACGGAACGCGTGAACTCGAGGTGACTCTGCACCTGTCCGCTGAGCCATCGGTCGGGGCGGTCTCTACGCAGCGCCGCGCTACCTCGCGCGAGCCGGCACGCCTCGCACCCTCGACGAGCTCGTGGATCACGACTGCGTCGGCCTGACGGTGCGCTGATGCAGCCACTCAGCGGCACTCACTCGAAGACGTACGAGCCTTCGGCGGGTGAGGCCGACTTGCACAAAACGGAGCCCCGGGTTTCCGTTTTGTGCGTGACAAGGCAAGGCTCCAAAGGACCGACCTGGGACCGGCTGTTCGAGACCGCCGCCGGGCGGTTAAGCCCCCACCCCACCTGTACACCGAAGCTACGTTGACGCGCTTCCAGAGCATGCTGGGCGAGGTGTTCCTGTCGGGTCAGACGAACATGACCAAGAGCAACCTGCGCTTCCTGGTCGAACGCATCGAGGTGGAGGCCACGCCGCTCGACGAGACGAGAATCGAGCCAGTGCTGGCGCCAGCGCTCGGCAAGATCGAACGTGGCAGCATCCTCGCGCGAGGCGGCCCGACCGCGCATGCGCTTCTTCAGAGCGTTCAGCTCCTTGACCCGCGGGTACTCCCACCGCTTCGAGGCGAGCACGCTCGCGTTCCAGAACGTGACCGCCAGGGCAACCGCAGTTTGCGCGTCGTCGATGGCGGGCGCAGGGCCGAGCCTCTCGAGCAGCGGCGCGGCGAGCTCGAGGACGAGCTCCGCGAGGTCACGCTCGGGCAAGGGCACGACGGTCCACGAATACGGGTCGCGACGCGTCATCGGCTCTTCTTGCGCGCCCTGCGGGCAGCCTTGCGAGCTCTTCTTGGCGTGCGCTGCGGTCTTGTCTTGCGGCCGCGCGGGAGATCCGAGTGATGGCAGTCGCACTGACGCCGGCAGAGGGTGGGACTGCATGAGGCGCATCCACGCCTCGATGCCCTCTTTCGAATTCATGTCGAAGCCCGCCTCGCGACCGCCGCGAAGACCGCGTCGATCTCCGGCGTCGGGGGCGCAGGCAACATCGAGGTCTGGCTGCCCCGCGCGCAGCGCCTCGGCGAGCTTCGGCGACGCGCCACGAACGCGGTCCGGCGCATGCGGCCGGCCGAACATGGGTTGCTCGATGGTGCTGCGCTCGTAGCACTGGTATTCGCTCACGGGGCCGTCTCCAGCTCTCGCCACGTCTTCCCGGCCTCGATCGCGGTCAGCCGCGCGGACGCACCGAGCGGGTCGGCCGGATCGAGGCGAAGAAGCCGTCGCAACGCTGCGGCAGCGTCCTCGCGTCGATCACAACGCAGGAGCCCCCGCGAGAGCCCGTGCAGGCAGCGGAGGAACGGGCGGTTCTCCACGAGCCCCCATGGCAGCACACCGTCGAAGTCCTCGCCCACGGTGAGCGAGCCGATGGCTACGCCCAGCTCGAAGTGATGAAGGGAGAGCGTGGGCCAGCTCGAGAGGTTGCGCTCGCCTAGCATGGCGTGCGCGTCGAGGTGCCGTAGGTCGAGCGCAAGCACCTTGTGCAGCAACTCGTCGGCCTCGGCGTAGTCACGCGCATCGATGCAGTCCTGCGCTTCGAGGAGGAGCTCCGTGCCGGGGTCGTCACTCGCGGCCGTGGCCGCCAGCCGGTAAATGGACCGGCTTCTACCGGCAGCGTCGCGACCTGCGGTGTCATGCGGCGTATCCTCACGGTGCAGCGCGAGAGGCGCAAGCCCGAGCACCGAGACGTCGATCCGCACCGCCGACACGTCGCCCGAGAGGTACGGATGCCGCGCGTGCGTCCACTGCTTCTTCGGCGTCACGGTGATGATCGAGCCCGCGATCTCGTCGCGCACCGCCGTGCGGAGTGTGACCTCGCGGGCTGAGCCGAGGAGGCGGCAGCGCAGCGCGTTCGACTTACACGCGAGCACGAGGAGGTCGACGGGCGTGCCGACGACGATGTCGTCGCCCTCTACCTTGTGCGGGCGGGCCCCCTCCGACTCCGACGCCACAAACGGAGCGAGGCCGAGCCAGGTGCGGTAGCGCGCGACGAGGGCAGCGCCGGCACTCGCCGCCGGAAACACCACGTCCGCGAGGCTCAGCTCATGCGTGGCGTCTCCGCGTTTGCAGGTTGCGAGGAGGCCGGCGCGCGCGACCCCCGAGTAGCGGATTTGCGTGACCGTCACGGGTTCGCCGATTACATGGGCGTCGGCGGGGAGGACGACATCGGCGCGCGCGGACGCTTCGAGCTCAACGAGGGCGCCAGGGTCGTCGGTCTGAAAGGGCCGCGTCATGGCTTCTTGCCCTTGCGAGCCGTCTCCTTCGTCGTGCCCTCGCTGAGCCGCTTGGTCTCGGCCACGACCCGATCGAAGTCGCTCTCGAACAGACGGTCTTGCACGATGCGGTACTTCTCGAACTCGCTCTCGGCGTGCGCCTTGGCGATCTCGGCGGTCACATTGCCGGCGTCCGAGAGCACGGCGTCCATCGCGAAGCCCTTGATGGTGAACTCCTCGACGACGCGCGTGGCCCACTTGCGGAACTGCACCGCGCGCTCGGAGCTGACCTTGTAGCCGACGGCGATGATGGCCGAGAGGTTGTAGTGCTTGGTGTCGTAGCCCTTGCCGTCGGCGGCAGTTATTCGAAAACTTCTAAGAACTGCCCCCTCCTCCAGCTCGCTGTCCTCGAAGACCTTCTTCAGGTGGTAGTTGATGGTCGGGACCTCCACGTCGTAGAGCTGCGCCATCATCTTCTGGCTGAGCCACACGTTCTCGTCGGCGTAGATGGCCTCGGGGCCGCCCGTGCCGCTGGCCGCCACGAAAGTCAGGGACTCGGCTGCCGACGAGCGGACGAGGGAGGTGGGGGCCTTCCTGCGGGTCATGGCAGGTGCCCCGCGAGACGGTCGAAGACGAAGACACCGCTGGCGTCGTAGTGGCCGAAGAGGCGCCCCGTAGCGCCATCGCTCCACCCATACAGCTCGTGCGTGCTGCCCGGGACGGGGTCGCCTTGGAGCTTCGTGAACGTGCGCGACTTCGGCAGCGTGCGACCGTGGTCGACGTACGCGCTGAACTCGTCGGAAGCCTCGTTGACCTGGACCTGCTGCGCAGCCTTCAGCCCGGCGAACACCTTGTGGACCGCGTCTGCCACGCGCACCTTGGTGGAGAGCGGCGGCTGGAGCTTCTCGGCGAACAGCGTCGCGCGGTGACGAGCCCAGGCCACGTCGCCAAATACGCTCGTCGTTACCTCGCCATCGACCTCCATCAGCCCTTCATCGCGCAGAGCAGTACGCGTCGCGAGATCGGCCGCGAGCTCCTCGACGATACCGTCGCCCCACTCAGCGCTCGCGATCTTCCGGCTAGTGTACTCGCCGAGCTCCCAGTAATGGGTGACAAGCTCCGCGTTCACGGCCTGGTATGCGCGCCCTCGGGCGGCCTCGTTGAGCGCGACAACCTCGGCGAAGCGCTCGTCCCCGCGGTTTGCGACCGCCGCCCTGCACGAGGAGCAACGAGCCCCGCGGCCTTCGCGGCGGCGGGCTTGGTGCGGGCGGTGCGCTTCCTCGAGGAGGTCTTGGCAGTCACGCGGAGAGAACATATTCGGGCGGACGGCGCGATTTCGCAAGCGAATCTGGCTGGTCAGTTTTGGCGTCCCGTTTCGTGCAGGAAGACCGCGTTTCCTCCCCAAAGACCCACGAAAGGACTCGAGACCTCGGGCAAGTCGCTCGACGGCGCGACCTACTCGTACTGCTACTACAACTGCCGCAAGACGCTCCGCACAGGAAAGAAAGCGTGCCCGGGCCTCCGCGTGCGTGTCCGAGATCTCGACGGCACGATGCTCGCGGCAATCGCCGACATGGCATGCACGCCCGAGCGCGCGGACGTCTCGCTCGCCGTCATACCTGGCCTCCAACAGCCGAGGTCATCGCGGCCTGGCAGAACTTCATCCTGCTCGACCACGACATCGGTCGAACCTACGCGCTCCCGCTCATCGACCATGTCGACGTGCATCGCGACCGCCTCGTCATCACCCCGAAAGAGCCCGGTGGGAGAAAGAAACTCGCGATGCTCGCGGCAATCACGTGAAGCGCGCCTGCCCAATACCAAAAGGAAAATCGCGAGCTTTTGAGGGCTCGCGTTTCTCCCCACTACCGTGGGTTTCAGCTCAAATTCTGACTGCCCTTGATTCCTCGGGCTGAGAAGCGGAAGTCACTGTAAACACGCCTGAAATTCTGGTAACCGTCCGGGGCGACCTGGCTCAGACCGATTCGGAACGAGTCCTCGGCAAGGGGCCTGGCCCAATTCTCGAGCTGGCTTCGATCACCACCGTGAGTTATACCTTTGGTAAAACGTACGTACGAACGAGGTTCCACCATGATGGTCAAGAAACTCTCTGCGGTCGGCAATAGCCTGGGTCTCATCATCGAGCGCCCGATCCTTGACCTGCTCGACATCACGAAGGACACCCCGCTCGAGGTTCGCACCGACGGAGAGGCCCTCATCATCCGCCCGGTCAAGAAGGCGCCGCTGATGGACCGGGCGCTCGCCGCCGCTGACCGGCTCATGGACGCGCACGAGGAGACGTACCGGAACCTCGCCAAGTGAGCGACGCGCCCGCCGAGGTCGAGTTCCTCACGGTCGAGGTGGTGATCGCGCTGCACCGGCGCCAACTCGACCGCTTCGGCGGCGGCGCGGGCCTGCGTGATCGCGGCCTCTTGGAGTCTGCAGTCGCGCAGCCGCAGGCGTCGTTCGGCGGCACCTACGCGCACGACGGCCTGTTCGCGATGGCGGCGGCGTACCTGTTCCATATCGTCTCGAACCATCCCTTCGTCGACGGCAACAAGCGAGCGGGGCTGCTCGCCGCGCAGGTCTTCCTGGACGTGAACGGCGTGAGCGTCGAGCACGACTCCGAGGCCTTCTACGCGCTGACGATGGGCGTCGCGGAGGGCCGCATCGATAAGGCCGCCGTCACGGCCGAGCTTGAGCGCATCGCGAAGCCCAAGCCGACCACGTAACCACTCCACAGTGGTGCCCAAATCGGCACGGGGGGGGGTTCTGTTACCGACCCTCGCCGTCGGTTGGCGACGAGAGAAAAATGGCTCCCTAAGTGCGCTCCAACCGAGAACTATGCGAGCCGGGTGGTCGTGCAGCTCGCCGAGGCGCGGCAGCGGAAGAAGCGGAGGAGTCTCGCGGAGTTCCGGGTTGAGCAGGCAGGTCGCCAGGAGGTGCGAGCCGACGAGTGGCCGCGGGCGCTGGTTTCCAGTGAAGTCGGGAGCCGGGCAGAGCTAGCGCGGCGGGAGGGGGTATCGCGGGCTTGGGTGACAAAGGTCCTGGGACGCGCACCAACGTGCGGAGATTGAGCCCTACTCGCGCACAGCAGTAGTACTTGATACACTTCGGACTGACGTGAACGACCCACATACCGCTCTGGAACTCCAGCCATTGGTGGAAAAACTCGCTCCCGAAGAGCAGGTTCGGTTGGCCAAGCTCGCGCTCCGACTTGCCGCTCAGGCGCGCAAGACGCCTGCGTACGCCGAAGCCCCGCCTGGTGAGTCAGAGTTCTCGACCGAGGATGACTCGCTAGCGTGGGAAGCCGAGGGTTGGGACGAGTTCAGTGCGAAGGGGTGAGATCCGCTGGTACACGTTCGCGTTGCCGGACAAGCGGCGGCCGGTTCTCCTGCTCACGCGCGGGGACGTCATCGACTCGCTGAACGAGATCATCGTGGTTCCAGCCACTCGAACCATTCGGGGCATCCCTTCAGAGGTGGTCCTGACACCCGACGACGGGTTGCCGACAGCCTGCGCGCTCAACTTCGACCACATCGCACTTGCTCAGCGCTAGAGGCTCGGTGCCGTGATCGCGAGCTTGTCCGACGATCGCTGGGACGAAGTTCGGAACGCTTTGCTCGTGGGGTGCGGCTTTGCCGTCGAAAGGTAGCACTCGGCCTAGCTGGCCGCTTGCGTCTCCCCGTCAACCCACCACGCCCCGGTTCTCAGTTCCGGCGAACCAGGAGCGGACCCCGAAATCAGCAAAGGCCCCGTAACTACGAGGCCTTGTCAGAGTTGCTCCGCATTGGGAGCCGGTCACCAACCCGTTCGCAGTGCTCTCGGCGGGACGGGTTCGCTCCGCTCGCACGATCCCGAAAATGCGAATGCCTGCGAATCCAGGTGCTTGGGCGACGCGACGCGGGACACTCACACGAATTCGCTTCGTCCCGCGCCCCGATCTGGAGACAAGACCACTTCACTTTCGAAACGCTTGAAGGTCGCTTGTCCTTGCTGCACAAAAGGGAACCCAGGGCTCCCAATTGTGAGGGACGCGGGCGACCCTACGTGCATAAAACGGAACCGCGGGTTACGTTTCGTGCGTGAACACGCCCGAAGCCAAAGGGCCGGACTGGGACCGGCTGTTCGAGACCGCCGCCGGGCAGGCCGGGTACGTCACGACGAAACAGGCCGCCGAGGCGGGCTACTCGACCCACCTGCTCCGGAAGCACATCCACGCCGGCCGCGTGACGCGGCCTCAACGGGGGATCTACCGGCTCGTGCATTTCCCGGCCGGGGAGCACGAGGAGCTGATTACCGCTTGGCTCTGGTCCGAGCAAGCGGGGGTGATCTCGCACCAGACGGCGCTGTCGCTGCACGGCCTCTCCGACGTGCTGCCGGCGCAGGTCCACCTCACCCTCCCGGCTGCGTGGAGGAAGCGCCGCTTCCGCGTGCCGCCCGACGTGGTGCTGCACCACGCCGACGTAGCACCTGAGGATCGCGCTTGGTTCTCCGCGGTTCCGATCACGAACGCGCGCCGCACACTGAACGACTGCGCGCGCGAGGGACTCTCGCCCGGGGTGCTGCGACAAGCCGCGCAGCAGGCCCTTCGCCGTGGGCTCGTCACGAAGGCCGAGCTCGCTGATGTCGAAGTCGCGCTCAAGCCGTTTGGAGGGCTCGCCGCATGACGATCCGCACGTACTCGTCCCCCGAGGCCTTCAAGCAGGCCCTCGAACAACGCCTGCGCACCTCCGCGAAGTCCGGCGCCGCGTTCGCGCGCAAGCGGCAGCTGCTCGTGTTCGATCGTTTCCTCGCGCGCGTCGTCGCCGTGCTCGGCGATGCCGCGACGCTGAAGGGCGGACTCGTCCTCGAGCTGCGCATCGAGCACGCCCGAACCACGAAGGACGTCGACCTCCGCATGGTCGGCTCACCCGAAGACATACTCATGAGGCTGCAAGAGGCCGCGCGTCGGGCCCTCGCCGACTTCATGACCTTCGAGGTCGGTCCCGACGAGGACCACCCCGAGATCCAGAACGACGGAATGCAGTACGATGGCCTCCGCTTCCGCGCCGAGTGCAGGCTGGCCGGCAAGCTCTACAGCCAGCCTTTCGGAGTCGACGTCGCGTTCGGCGATCCGATCCTCGGCGAGCCCGAGGTTGTCGTGGCCGAAGACGTGCTCGCGTTCGCGGGCATCGCGCCGCCGACGCTGCGCCCTCTACCCGATCGAGACGCATATTGCGGAGAAACTGCATGCGTACACGATGCCGCGGTCGCGCCCGAACTCGCGTGTGAAAGATCTCCCCGACATCGCTCTGCTCGCGACCGCGCAGCCCATTGACGCGAAGCGCCTGCTAGCGGCTCTCGAGCAGACCTTCGCGTTCCGCCAGACGCACGCGCTCCCAGCAAACGTGCCCGAGCCGCTCCGCGCTTGGACGACGCCCTATGCAGCGATGGCCCGGGAAGACCAACTGCCGTGGCTCACTCTCGACGATGTGACCAAGGCGGCCCAGACCTTCCTCGATCCCGTCCTCGCGGGACAGCTCGACGCGACCTGGGAGCCCGAGGCCTGGAACTGGCGACTTCGCTGAATACTCGCAAATCAAATGACCTCGAGGGGTGTTGCCTGTTCACGAAACACTCAACACCACGCCAAGAGCCTCGAGAATTGACGAGTTCGCAAGAGCATTACCAGACTTGTTCTTCGTCTGCGCGCCGAGCGAGATCCGGCCGTGCTTGCCACACTGATCGCCACCTTCCAAGCCGCCGCCGGCCGCATGCGCGAAGCGCTCCGGGACCTGCTCCGCCCCACCTCCGCCGCGGCCGGTCTCGCCCGAGATGCGTTCCGCACGCGCGCCGATCTGCTGGCCGAGAACGCCCTTCTCCGACAGCAGCTCATCGTCGCCCGGCGAACCGCGCGGCGTCCACGGCTGACAACGACTGACCGCGCCCTGATGGTGCTCGTGAGCGCGCTCTGTCGAACCTGGCGAGACGCGATGCTCATAGTGAGCCCGAACACCGTTCTGCGCTGGCACCGCGAGGGCTTCAGACTTCTGTGGAAGTGGAAGTCGAAACGCCCGAGAGCCGCTCCGCCGCGCCTCGCACAGTCCACGATCGCGATCATCCAGCGCATGGCGAGAGAGAATCGGCTCTGGGGCGCCGAGCGCATCCGGGGTGAGCTCTTGAAGCTCGGCATCCGGGTCTCCAAGCGAACGATTCAGCGCCACCTTCGAGCACCGCGCCCACCCGGCGACGGCCAGTCTTGGCGCACCTTTCTGCAGAACCACACGGTCTGGGCCTGCGACTTCTTGCAGCTCTACGATGCCTGGTTCCTGCCGCTCTTCGCGTTCTTCATCGTGGACGTGAACACCAAGCGCGTCGTTCACGTAGGCATCACGCGGTCCCCCTCTCGTGCCTGGGTGGCTCAACAACTCCGCAACGCAACTCCGTTCGGCAACAGCCCCGAGCTCATCATCCGTGATCGAGACAGCAAGTTCGGCGCCGACTTCGATCGCGTGGCTCGCGGAGTCGGCACCCGCGTCATCAAATGCCCCGTGCGCTCGCCGCTGGTCAACGCCACCTGCGAGCGGTTTCTTGGCTCCGTGCGGCGCGAGTGCCTCGACCACATCATCATCCTCGGCACCCGTCACCTGGACGGCACGCTTCGGGAGTACGTCACCTACTTCAACGCGAGCCGACCACATCAGGCGTTGAAGCAACGGATCCCCGTCGGCTCGGCGGTGTCCCAAGGCGTCGCGACCGGCACGGTCACGGCGAATCCGATCCTGGGTGGGCTGCATCACGACTACCGGAAAGCGGCGTAGTGCTCCGCGACGCCGTGGAACGCGGACGCCGCGCGTGCGGATGGGCGAAGTAGCCAGCACACCCGAGGATCGCTCCTGGGGGCCGCTGTTTACTGACGCCTCTCGCGATGTTCGCGAGGAGGAAGAAATGGCTCCGGGTTCGGAGCCGTTTGCGAACCCGTTCGCAGGGCTCTCGGCGGGCCAGGTTCGCTCCACTCGCACTGTCCCGAAAATGCGAACGGCTGCGAATCTGGCAGGTTGCGGGCGGCGAGCCGGGACGCTCTCTCGGATTCGCGCCGTCCCGCAACGAATGCTGGCCATCGTCCCGCGCTCGCGAGCGGTGTGCCTCATGGACCGCTGACCGTCGCGAGATGCTCCCTTACCGCCCCAACCAGGTCGGGCACGGCTCGGAAGAGCCGCTCCAAGAGCTCCTCGAACGTCACGGGCGGCTTGTGCAGGTCCGCGGCTTGTGCACGGAGCATGTCAATGAAGGACTGCGGGTCGAGGTCGAACAGATTGCAGAGGAACTCGTCGGGTGACTGTGCCTCGATGCCGTCTGGGAGTGGCGTGAAGTCCTTGAGGTTCACGGTCGTGACGACCTGCGCACCAGCCTTCACCGCGGCCGCAACGACATGCCGGTCCTTGGTGTCGTTCCGCATCCCCGCGATGAGCAGCTCGTAGCCGGTGACCATCGCCTCGGGGAAGTACTTCTCCATCTGCGCGCGCAGCCGTGCCGCCTTGTCGGCAGACATCGTCATCGTCGAGACGAGATTTCTCTCCATCTCGTCGAGGATCTCCTTGCTCCAGCGCAGTTGATAGAAGTCGGCCGCGGCCGCGCGCAGCACTGTGTCGCGAAGCGTGAGCGGGAAGAGGACGTTTGCGTCGACGACGACAATGAAAGGGGCAGGAACCATTCAGCGCGTCCCCGAGACTACTTCATCTCGGAGTCGTAGCCACCGAACTCCTCGGTCATGCGAGACAGTTCGCGAAGGCCAGCGCGTCGATCCTTGTCGCGCGTCTCCTTGAACGAAAGGACATCCTCGACGCGGAGCCGGCGATGCTTGCCGACCTTGCGGAACGGGATACGTCCCTCGTCGAGCAGGCGCACCAAGTACTGCCGGGAGACATTCAGGAGCTCGGCGGCCTGCTGAGTCGTCACCTCGCGGCCGACAGGCACCACCGTGATCGAGTCACCGCGCGCCATGACTTCAACGACGCGCTCGAGCACGTAGAACACACTCTCGGGGAGCGGAATGTTCTCCCCCTTCGGGCCGACCAGCTGGCACTTGGGCGCGCGCTTTCTCGGTTGGTGGGCGATGTCTTCGAGTGCCTTGGAGAGGGCGGCCACTTGCGCCTGTTGCTCTGGCGGCGCCGCGACCGGGGTCATGCGGCGGATCAGGTCTTCCATCGTGTGGGCTGCGGCTTCCATGGGTGGCCTCCAGAGGATAAGATAGCCTGCAAACGGCGTAGACGCAACTCCAAACGATGCATCCGCAACCCCGGGCACCCGGGGCCGGTCGCCGATCCCCCCCAGCGGAGCCCAGGTCGCCGGGAAGTCACCTGAGCGCAGAAGTCCACACCGGCACCGCGGGGGTCAGGTTGAGCTTCTGGTTTGGGGCGCGGCCGACGGTGAGCCTTCGGCTCTGGTACACGGCGAACACGCCACGGGTCCGTAGGCGCGCACGCGCATCCGGCTCATCGCGCCAGAGATCG
>JAICQQ010000132.1 GCA_025937785.1 Polyangiaceae bacterium | reverse complement strand
CCGGTACCGGGCCTCACGTCGCCGCGAAGCCCGCGGAGACGAAAAACGTCTGTGGAGAGGAGAGCTCTGGCACACGCTCCCTGTGGAGCGTGCGTGAAACTGTCCTCTATGAAGCAGAAAGGACTTCGGTCCAACGCCCGAGAAGGGCGGTGTTGTACGAAACTGTCAACACGCTGTAGATACCACGGTCGCCGGCTCTTTAGCCCAGTCAGCCGGCGGACCCGGTGCCGAGCACGCTTGAACGGGCGCCTCGATGGCGGCTACCCGCAGTTCCCGTCGAGGTACCGCGCCAGTTGGTCTGTACTCCCGCGACTCGCCTTCTCAGGGTGTTTCCTGCCGTTTCATGAGACATGCCATCCACGAATGCCTGCCTGCGCCCTGCGGCGGAGCAGCGGTGATTCACTGCAGGTTTGTCGCGAGCGAGCGCGAATTGTCATCGTAGGTGGCAGGACCTGCGGATTTCATGCCGGGCAGGAGCGGGCGGATCCAATACCCACGAGTCACCTGCCCCGATCCGGCGCCGGCCTCGCCTTGAGCTGCCGGCCCCCGAATGTACGGTATACTGCCCGCGCGTGGCTCGGCCGAAGCGAAAGACGACAGCGAAGCCTCGGCGTCCTCGGAAAAGTAACGATTCAGCCCCCGAGCCACGCCTCCCGCGCGCAGCGGCGTCCGACAAGCTCGACGCCAGCGAGAGCGAGCTGCACGCTCTGTTGGCGCTGCGTGTGCGCGAGGCCAGGGCCAGGCGCTTCATGACCCGAAAGGCGCTCGCCCAGCACTCCGGCATCTCCATCGCGTATCTGGCACGCATCGAGACCGGGACAGGGAACGTCTCGCTCGGGCTGCTGCAGCGGCTGGCGCTGGCACTGAATCTTCCCATCTCGAGCTTCGTTGCCGACGAGGAACCGCCGAGCGCCGATTTCGCGCTGATCGTGGAGTTCCTCAAGCGGCAATCGTCGGACCGGCTGGCGCACATTCGCAGGCAGCTGATGGTCGCCGACGGCGCAGCTCGGCGCATCGCCTTGATCGGAATCCGTGGCGTAGGAAAGTCGACGTTGGGTCCTCTGCTCGCCGATCATCTGGGGATCCCATTCATCGAGCTCAACCGCGAAATAGAGAAGGAAGCCGGGCTTGCGGTGAGCGAAATCTTCGCGCTCTACGGTCAGCATGGCTACCGCGTGCTCGAGCGCCGCTGCATCGAGCGCATCGTGCTCGACTACCCGCGCGTCGTGCTCGCTACAGGAGGCGGCATCGTCGCCGAGGCCGCCAATTACGAGCTCCTGCTCTCGTCGTTCTTTGCCGTGTGGCTCAAGGCAAAACCACAGGTGATGTTCGAACGAGTGCTGGGCCAACACGATGCCCGCATCGCGAGCGCCGAGCTTCGCGACGAAGCGTTGGAGAACATCGAGCGTACGTTGCAGGCAAGACGCCACCTTTACGAGCTCGCGTCCGCCTCGTTGGACACGACGGGCCGAAGCGCCAGGGAAATCTTGCCCTCACTGATCGCGCTCGTTCCAGAACCTTCGACATCCGCCGCGCCCTCGAAGTAGTCGAGGTCGAGCTCGTTCACGCTTCCGGCGTGAGCTTTCGGCGCTCGAAGCTCAGCAGCCCGTCCAGCGCGATGACACCCTGCTGGTACACGCGCAAGGGGTTGACCTCGACCTCCTGAATCTCGGGGTGTCGCGAGAGCAGGTCCCCCAGCGTCACGATCGTCTCGGCGAGCGCGACGCGGTCGAGCGGGGGACCGCCTCGGAACCCATGCAGAAGCGTTGCGCCCCGCAGCTCGTCGATCATCTCCTGTGCCCGAGCAGTCGTCAGCGGTGCCAGGCGAACTGCCGTGTCCTTGAAGGCTTCGGCAAAGACACCCCCTAGCCCCACCATCACGCTGGGACCGAAGCTCGCGTCGCGCACCGCTCCGACGATCACCTCCAGCCCCGGCGGTGCCATTTCTTCCACGAGGTAACGCCGCTCCGAGCCGAGCGGGATCGCGTCGAGCGCGTCGAGCGCCGCACGCAAGCCGGCAGCGTCGCCCACGTCGAGCTGGACGCCACCGACCTCCGTCTTGTGAGCGATCTCTGACGCGAGGATCTTGATCGCCACCGGCTTGGCTAGCTGCCGAAAGGCCACACGCACCTGCTCGTGAGTAGAGCAGACGACGCCGGTCGGAGTGCGCACGCCGAGCGCTTCGAGCAGCTGCTTGGTGGCGTGCTCGTCGCAAGGATTCGGGACGTCGATCGTTGCTGATTTCATCCGAGAATCCTCGAAAGCAACCAGTCTCGCTCGAAGTTTCGCGTCCTCTGCGAGCGCCGCCGCCACATGCGCCAGTTGCTCCGGGGATTCTGCGACGAAGATGCGCCGCTGGCGAAGCATAGCGGCCAGCGGCGCGATTTCATCGAGGGGTCCCATGGTTCCGAAGAACACGGGCTTGTGCGCGCGTGCGGCGACATCCGGCAGCACGTCGGCTGGGCTCATTGCCGCCGGCTCGTGCAGGGCAAACACGATCATCACGTCGATTTGCGGATCCGCCGCCAGCGTCAACGCAACGTCGCTGAAAGAGGCCCCTGGCCTCCCGGTGTCCACGGGGTTCTTCGCATAGCCCGAGCCCGGCAGCTGCGCGGCGATGCGGGCCTCGGTGGACGGGTGCAACGCAGGCACGGACACGCCGCGCGCCTTGAGTCGATCCAAGATCACGAGGCCCGGACCCGCCTGGGCCGTGATCACGCCGACCCCCGGGTCGAAAGCAGCGGGAAGGCGCCCGAGCGCGAGCGCTGCCGCGGCGGACGCCAGCTCCTCGGTGGTCTCGACGACCACCGCGCCCGCCTGCCGCAGCGCGGCGACGCGCAGCGCGTGCGACCCGAGCAGATTGCCCGTGTGCGAGCGGGCAAAGTCAGCAACGTTCTCGCGGCCTACGGTGAGCACCGCCACCGGCTTTTGGAGGGTGACACGCTTCAGCACTTCGTACAGGCGCCGTCCGTCGTTCACCCCCTCGAGGTGAAGCGCGATGGCCTTCGTTCGAGGCTGCTCCGCCAGAAACTCGAGCACGTCCGCCGCACCGACATTGACCGCGTTGCCGAGTCCAACCGCGCATGAGACACCGTACCCCAGCTTCGCCAAGAGGAACCCGAGCGTGAGATTGATCCCGGCGCTTTGAGCGACGATGGCGATCTCGCCCGGCGGAATTCTGTCGGCAGCGAGCAAGAAGCTGGCGGTGATCGGCAGCTCACGGTTGACGAAGCCCGCCGTGTTCGGACCCAGCAGCCTGAACGACGATCGGGCGCACATCCGCTCGATCTCTGCCTGCATCGCGGCACCCGCAGGGCCCGCCTCGCCGAAGCCTGCACTCAGAATCACCCCGCTCCCGCAATCGCAGTCGATGGCCTCGCGCACGGCCTGGACGCACGCTGCCGCCGGAACCGCGAACAGCACCAGATCCACGGGGCCCGGCAGCGCGCGCAGAGAGGCAAACGCTCGCTGACCCAGCACCTCGCCAGCGCTGGGGTGGACCGGGAAAACGCTGCCGCGGAAGTGTTCGAGTGCGCGTAGGGCTTCGTGGCCTGCCTTTCCGGGCGACGTCGACGCACCCACCACCGCGACCGAAGCGGGCGCGAACAGACGCTCCAAGTTGGTGCGGGACGGCGCCATCGAATCTTCAGGGCGCCGCGTAGAAACCCTTCGCCCCGAGCGCCAGGCGCTCGACGAGCGGCGCCGGTGTCCGATGCTCGGCCCGGGTCTGGGCGGCGTACTCGAGCATGGCGTCGCGCACGCCGGCGAGCCCGAGCTGGTCGGCATAAAACATGGGACCGCCGCGGTACACGGGAAAGGCGTAGCCATGAATCCAGATCATGTCGATGTCGAGCGGGCGGGCCGCGACTCGTTCCTCGAGAACCCTAGCCCCTTCGTTGATCAACGCGAACAGGCAACGCTCCAAGATCTCGTGATCGGGAATGGTGCGCCGAACGACGCCCCGGTCCTTGGAATGTAGCACGAGCAGAGCCTCGAGATCCGGATCGGGGATGGGGTTGCCGTCCGCGTCGTAGCGGTAAAAACCCGCCCCCGCCTGGAGGCCGAAACGTCCCTGCTCGCAGATCTGCTCCAGGAGCGTACAGGCTCGCGCACGCGGGTCGAGGCTATCGAAACGCGCTTTGCGGTGATTCCACTCGATGTCGAGTCCTTCTCGATCACTCTCGGCGAACGGCCCAAGTTGGAAGCCAAAGTCGTGCAGCACCCGATCGACCTGCTGAGGCACTGCTCCCTCCTCGAGCAAGAACAGCGCCTCACGCAGGTACTCGGTGAACATTCGGCTACCTACGGGACCACGCACCAGCGCCGGGACCTTCCCCAGCGACTTGACGAGCTGCATCAGCGTTGCCGACACTTCGGGCGACGTGTCGCGAGCCCGCATGATTTCCACGATTCGCGCCGCACCGCCGCGGTAGACATGGATACCGACCACGTCGGCTGGGCGCCCCGTGCACGAGGCGATGGTGTCGATGTCGGAGTATGGCAACGTGCTGACGAGAATGGCTCCCGGTCTCGACGCAGCGTCGAACCGAGCCAGCGCGGAGCGTTGCGCGGCAACGTCACCAGCGCTGGCTTCGACGATGAGATCCGCCTCGCTCAAGAGGCGAGCATCGAGCGTGCAAGTCATGCCCGCCCGCCCCTCCCCCGCGTTCGCGCCGTCGAGCACGCTAGCGGCCGAGCTCACGCCGAGCGCCGCGACCGTGTTGTCGAGCTCCTGCTGCGTGCCCGCCAGCAGCGTCACTGCGGGGACAGCACCGGCGAAGCACGCGCCGAGCGCGCGCGCACGTTTGCCGCAGCCGACGACGACCACGGAGCGCAGCGCCCTCGTCGCGGTCTCGGCCGCCAAGCCGGGCAGCTTCGCCACCTCGCGCTCGGCGAAGAACGCGTGGCGTTGCGCCTTCGATTCAGGCGACGCCATGAGCTCGACGAACAACTCTCGCTCGCGCTGGAGCCCAGCCTCGAACGGAAGCTCGACGGCGGCGCGCACTGCTTCGATGCAGTGGAAGGGGGCGAGAAAGCCGCGGTGCTTTTGCGCGATGCTGCTTCGGTACGCCTCGAGCTGTTCCGGCGCGTCCAACTGCGCCACGAGCTCGCTCACCCGCCTCAGAGGCCGTCGCTCCAAGAGCACCCTCGCGCCGAAGGCCTGAGCATGCTCCTTCAAAGGCTCCTCGATCACGGCATCGATCAGCCCCAGCGCGTGCGCCTTCGCCGCCGACACCAGCGTTCCGTTCACGATCAGGTCGAGCGCGGCGCTCACGCCAATCAGGCGCGGGAGCCGCTGGGTACCGCCCGCGCCGGGCAAGAGGCCCAGGGTCACCTCTGGAAACCCGAGTCGCGCGCTCGCCACGGCGATCCTGTAGTGACAAGCGAGGGCCAACTCGAGACCGCCCCCGAGCGCGGTACCATGCAACGCCGCGATCACTGGCTTCGGCGCCCGATCGATGAGCTCCACGACCTCGGGGACGTCTGGCGCCAGCGGCGCCTTCCCGAACTCGCGGATGTCCGCGCCGGCGATGAAGGTGCGTCCCTCGCACCAGATCACGATGGCGTCGATGCTGGCGTCGGCGAACGCCTCCGCCAAGAGCGCACAGAGTGTTCGACGCAACTCGTGAGACAACGCGTTCACGGGCGGGTTGTTCAGCGCGACAACGCCCAGGTTGCCGTGCTTTTCGAGGGTGACCAATGGTGGCATGGGATGAACTCGTGAGCCGTAACACCTAGCGCGGCGCCATGCGCAGCGCTCCGTCCAATCGAATGGACTCGCCGTTCATCATTTCGTTTCCGACGATGTGTTCGGCGAGTGCCGCGTATTCTTCCGGACGCCCGAGGCGCGGCGGGAACGGTACACTCTGGGCGAGCGAGTCTTGAACCTCTGCCGGCAAACCCGCCAGCATGGGCGTTTGGAAGATGCCGGGCGCGATGGTGCAAACTCGGATACCCGACTTCGAGAACTCCCGCGCGAGAGGCAACGTCATGGCGACGATCCCACCTTTGGACGCGGAATATGCCGCCTGACCGATCTGTCCGTCCCAGACGGCGACGGACGCCGTGTTGATGATGACACCGCGCTCACCCGCTGCGTTGGGAGCGCCCTCCATCATCGCTGCGGCGGCGAGCCGGATCATGTTGAACGCACCGATCAGGTTGACACCGACGACGCGCGTGAACGTTTCGAGCCGATGCGGACCGTTCTTTCCGACGACACGCTCCGCTGGACCAATACCCGCGCAATTGACCAGCCCCTGCAGCGCGCCGAAGCGGTCACGCGCCAGCTGCACCACCGCCTTCGCGTCGGCTTCGCTGGTGACGTCCGTCTTGCAGAAACACACCGTGTCACCGAGCTCGGTCGCGAGTTTCTCACCCCGCTCGACGTCGACGTCCGCGATCACGATGCGTGCTCCCAGCGCTCGAAAACGTTGAACGGTAGCCGCCCCTAGCCCCGAACTGCCGCCGCTCACGATGAAGGTAGATCCGTTGATTTGCATGGTCTTCTTGGCAACCTCGAAGTGTTAGTGGACTCCGTGATGGAGCAAAATCGCGATACCTTGCCCGCCACCGGCACAAGCCGATGAAATCGCGAATTCGCCCTTCGCTCGTCGCAACTCGCGAGCCACGGTCGTGGTCAGGCGCACGCCGGTGGCAGCGAGAGGGTGACCGATCGCGATCGCACCACCGTTCACGTTGACCCGCGCCCGATCCAACGCGAGCTCCTTTTCTACCGCCAGGTATTGCGCCGCGAACGCTTCGTTGATTTCGAAGCGCGCGATGTCGCTTTGCTGAAGGCCAGCCTTGCGGAGCAGCGCGCGGATCGCCGGTGCCGGCCCGATCCCCATCACTTCTGGAGGAACGCCGACCGTGGCCCCGCCCACCAGTCGGGCCAGCGGCTTCAAACCGTGAGCTCGCACGTATTCGCCGGAAGCCACCAGCACGGCGGCCGCACCATCGACGATCGCCGAACTATTGCCACCGGTCTGCACACCGTCCTGGGCGAATGCCGGCCGAAGTCGCTCGAGGGCGGCGAGCGGACTCGGCCGCACGTGCTCGTCCCGCGCGAAACGCTCGACGTCACGCGGCAGCTTGATGCCACGGGAGTGGTAGCCCTCGAGCGCGAAGGTGCTGCTCGTCACCGGCTCGATTTCTCCATCGTGAAACCCGCTGTCCCACGCCGCAACGGCGCGCGAAAAGCTCTCGGCGGCGAAGCGGTCGGCCTCCTCTCGACTGACGCCGTAACGTTTGGCCAGCGTTTCCGCGGTGTCTCCCATGCGCTGGTTCGACGCGGTGTCCAGCGTAGCTTCCCAAAGAAAGTCTGCGAACTCGACGCGGCCCAGCTTGAAGCCGCTCCTGTGCGTGTAGCCGGCGACTGGATTTCTGGACATCGATTCGGTGCCGACCGAGAGGGCCAGCCGGGCCTTTCCGAGCGCGATCTGGTCTGCGGCAGTCAAGATGGCCTCGAAGCCCGTCCCGCACAGTCGGTGCACCAGAAGCGCCGGCACCGTGAGCGGGACCCCCGAATACAACCCGATGTGTCGCGGCAGGTAGTAGGCGTCGAAGCTCGATTGCGCCATGTTGCCCGCGACCACCGTGCCGACATCGGCAGGCGGCACGCCCGCGCGCCGGAACAGCGCGCGCGCCACATGGATCCCGAGGTCCGTCGGTGAAACTCCGCTGAGCACGCTCGTGTAGTCGGCGAACGGCGTGCGCACGCCGTCCAGCAGCCAAATATCGTCGTAGAGCGCCGTCAGGGCCTGTGTTTCCGACTGTTCGTACATGAATGACTCCGAATCTATTGAGCCTGCTGCGCCCGTCAGCACGCGGGCGGGCGCGCGTCGACCCCCGACAGCTCTATGACGGATGCGTGCGTGGGGGTGAGATACAGCGTGTCGATCAACTGCGACCGGCGCGTCAGCACCGCGCGCTGGTTGATGTAACCCTTGTCCGTGATCTCGTTCGCGTCCGCAGAAGGCGGATCGACCAGCAGCAACGCGCGTGTCGGCCGAGACGCAGATCCCTGACTGGCGCGTGCGAGCTCGCGCAACCCTGCCGCCGCGCAAGTCCGCACCGCGCTATGCTGGAGGATCTGCTGAACGGTAGCCTGCGGCGCAGGATCGCCGCAGAGCCTGCGGCAGGCCTCGACGTTAGGGAAGACCAAGAGTCCGATTTCGTCGCGATCGTGCCCGGCCACGACAACGTCGTCCGCCAGGGGTGCCAGCGCGGCGATAGCCCGAACCCGGAGCTCGCCCACGCTGACCCAGGTGCCCGTGCTGAGCTTGAAGTCTTCGCCCAAACGCCCGTCGAAGCACAGCCCCCGTTCGGGTCGTTCCGGGTCCGCCCAGCGAACCGCGTCGCCAGTCATGAAGAAGCCCTCTTCGTCGAAGAACTTGGCGGTGAGGTCGGGGCGTTTCCAGTAGCCGGGTGTGACATTGGGGCCGCGCACACGCGCTTCCAGCTTGTCGCCGCTCGGCACGAGCTTGAGCTCACAGCCGGGGATGGGCACGCCGATGCAACCCGAGCGCTCCGCTTGAAAATGGCAGACCGTCGCGGCCGGAGCACTCTCCGTGAGCCCCCAAGAGGAGATCATGGGCGTCACCTTCGCGACGGTTCGAAGCGAGAGGCGCTCCAGCTCGCGCCACAAGTTCTGAGGCAGGGCAGCTGCGGCGTAGAAGATCAAGCGCAGGCGGCTGAAGAAGTGCCTGCAGAATGCGGCGTCTTCGCGCAGGGCCGTCAGCAGCAGGTCGTACGCGCGCGGAACGTTGAAGAACAGGGTCGGGGCAATCTCACGCAGGTTCGCCAGCGTCTCGTCGAAGCGACCGGGGACCGGACGCCCGCTGTCGATGTACAGCGTGCCACCGGCGCGCAGCACCCAGTTGAAGTTGTGGTTTCCTCCGAACGTGTGATTCCACGGCAGCCAGTCGACCAACGTCGGTCTCTCGTCGAGCAGCAGTACCTGAGCGATTGCTTGCTGGTTCGCGCACAGCATCCGCTGCGTATTGATCACCCCTTTGGGTTCGTCCGTGGAACCCGACGTGAACATGATTTTTGCAACGGTATCGGGCGAAACATCGGCGAACGCGCGCTCTACGGGCTCTGTCTCGAGCGACGACTCGAGGGATTGGAAGTTGGTTTCTCCGTCCAGCGGGACGCCACCTGCTCCGATGACGACTTTCCCATCGTGCAGCTCTCGCACCGCCGCCAGCGCCGCGCCGAACCGGGCTCTGTCGTCGACGTAAACGAGGCCGGGAGCGAGCGCGCGCACGATCGACTTCAGCTTCGCGAAGTCTCGCGACAGCAAAGAATAGGCTGGCGAAATCGAAGCCACGGGTACACCGATGTGCAAGCAAGCGAGCATCAGCAAGCCATGCTCGACGCTGTTGGCCGAAAGTATCGCCACGGGGCGCTCTGCCGACAGATTCTCGTCGAGTAGCCCCGCCGCCAAGCGCCGTACGCGATCGCGCGCCTCTCCGTACGTAACGCCCTGCCAACGACCTGCGGCGCTGCGCTCCATCAAGAAGGGGCGATCGGGTGCCTCCCGCGACCAGCGCTCGAGGTACTCGCCGACGCAGCGCACCGGGGGCTTCAGTCGCTTGCGGGAGCTCAGCACGATGGAGCCGTCCGTGCGCCGCGCCATGGCTACGCTGGGTTCTGCGAAGATGCTCGCGTCAACGGACCGTGCCTGTGTCATCATCGCCGCGCTCCTGCCATTCGTGTCTGCGCCGGACGTGAACCTGAGTTTCCGAAAGCCATGGCGCGCTCCACTGCTCGAGCGGCATTCGCACCGCATCGACTAGAACTACTATAGTAGATCTGGAGCACGCTTCCACCAAAAATTCACCGCCCAGGCCATCCGCCGCGCACTGCGACGCCTTTCATTGAGCCCAGATTTCTCCAGGAAAGAGCGAACCGCCGCCTGTCGCCGATTCACTATAGGAGATCCAGACAACGTCCACTATAGTAGTTTTTGCGCACGACACAGGCACGTGCGCGGCGCGCAGAGTCGGCGGGCACGTAGCACCCGGCGGCCCGAGAGCGTCACCAAGGTCACCAGTCATTGGGGAGAATGCACATGCGTGGACACCAAAGGCGGACGCGGGCTCGGATGCTCACCCTCGTGCTCCTCGGCACGATCGGGGCGCTGAGTCGGACCACACGCGCCCAACCAGCTCCGACGGAAGACCCTGCAGAGCCCGCCGCCGGACAACCAGCAGAGGCTGCTCCCGCAGAGCCACCCGCCGAGGAAGCGCCCCTCCCGGAGGCGGCGCCAGAGGCACCGGCTGACGCCGCACCTGCGCCTTCACCCCAGGCTGCGCCGCCTGCTCCGCCCGAGGTCGCACCACCCGCACCCGGGGGTCCGCCTCCGGAGTCGTCGATACCGGACGGCGAGGCTCCCAAGGGACCGGTTCCACCCGCGTTTCCTCCCGCAATTCCCAACGTCGACGTGGGTGGCCGTCTGCGCGCTGGCCTCCTGCTGCAGAACCCAGAAGAGCCCGAGAAGGTCAACGACGTCGGCGCGATGATGACCGCCGATCTCTACGCTTCCGGTCAGGTCCATCGCTATTTCAAGTGGTTGGTCGCCGTGACGACGTCCTACGCGGGCACTCCGGGTTCTCCTCAGGAGACCACCGCCAACATCCTCGACGCCATCGCGCGTTTCGAACCGATTCCTGAGTTCAACATCTACCTTGGCCGCCTGTTCGTGCAAGCGGATCGCTTCACGGCGAGCGGCCCGTGGGGCATGGACGAGTTCTTCTACCCCGGGTTCTTCCCGCTGATCGGGCCGCCCGCGCTGCCGAAATCCGGCTCATCGGGTCGTGACGTGGGCTTCAACGTCTGGGGCGCGCCCTTCGGCGGTCACTTCAAGTACTACCTGGGAGCTTACAACCTTCATGACTCCGCGTTGAATCCACTCTGGAGCGGACGGCTTCAGGTCAGCTTGCTCAACGGCGAGCCCGCATTTTTCCACCGCACGACCTATTACGGCACGAAGGACATTATCGCCCTCGGTGCAGGCGCGCAGTATCAAGTCGACGGGTCCGTCGAGCGCGTGCCCGTGACTGACCCCCCCACCGTGCCGCGGATGGACGATTACAAGTACGCAACCGCGGATCTCACGGTCGAAAAGAACATCGGCGACGCGGGCACCCTGTCACTCGTCGGGACCTACTCCAAGATCTACGGAGACTTTCAGCGATGGCAGGATTTTTGGATGGTCTCACTCGGCTACATGCTGCCAAAGCCCGTCGGCATCGGTAAGCTGCGTGCTACGGTGCGCTATCAGCAAGCCTTGGACCGCTCCGATGGCGCGGATCCATCAGCCGTCCTCGACGCGCAGCTGAGCTACCTCGTGGCGGCTTGGTTTGCGCGGGTCTCGGTCGGGTATCGCGGGGGTAAGTCGTTCATTCCCGCGACTCCGACCACGCCCTCCGACTCCGCCGAGAACAACATGCTCTACCTTGGCGTCACTCTCGCCGACCCCTGAACCGTGCACCCGCCGTGTCACAACCCTCGATGAATTGGAGCAAGCTGATGCAGAGCACCCACTGGTTACTCACTAGCGCGGCAATTCTAATGATTGCCGCCGGTTGCAAGAAGGGCTCCGAATCCCAAGAGCCGGTCCGGCGCGAAGCCAGCGCGGTGACGGCCGACGAGGATAAAGCCAAAAACAAGCACGACCAAGGCACGATCCAGGTGGGGCTCATCACCTCACTCACCGGAAAATTCTCCGCGCTGGGGAGCGAGAACAAGAAGGCCATCGAGCTCGCCGTGGAGCAGGTCAACGCGGAAGGTGGCCTGCTCGGCAAGAAGGTCACGCTGATCACACGCGACGACCAGACGCTCCCCGACAAGTCCGTGCTTGCGTACAATGACATCAAGTCTTCCGGCATCGTCGCCGTGATCGGTTCGGCGTTCTCCAACTCCGCGCTCGCGACGTTGCCCCTGGCTCAGCGCGACGGAATTCCCTACTTGTCCCCTACCCCGACGGAAGAACAGGTTCAGCCGATCAAGCCGTACGTCTTCGTCGTGCCGGCGCTGTCCACCGAATACGCCGAGCGCTACCTCGAATACATGCAGGCCCAGAAGATCGGCAAGGTCGCGGTAGCCCACGATACCAAAGGCGCCTACGCCACCTCGGGCTACAAGGCGACGCAGGCTCTCGCGGCCAAGTACGGCGTGCAGATCGTGAAGGACGAGGAGTTCGAGATGGCCACGAGCGACTTCAGCCCGATCTTCACGCACATCAAGGGTTCGGGCGCCCAGGCCTTCGTCTTCTGGGGCACCGGACCGTCGGGCGTGACGGTCACCAAGCAGTACGCCGCTGCGAACATGAAGGTTCCGCTGTTCATGACACCGTCACAGGCGAGCAAGCTGTGGCTCGAGCCGGTGGGCCCCGCGGGCGAGGGCGTCACCGTGCTCAGCGCCATCGGCGTGGTGGGCGAGTACCTCCCCGATGGTCCTCAAAAGCAGATCATCGAGAAGATGGAGGTCCCGTTTCGAAAGAAGCACGGCTACGCGCCGCCGCAGTTTGCACAGGATGGCTACAGCGC
The DNA here is from genome assembly GCA_025937785.1 of Polyangiaceae bacterium. Lineage (GTDB taxonomy): Bacteria > Myxococcota_A > Polyangia > Polyangiales > Polyangiaceae > JAICQQ01. The sequence continues at coordinate 10,032 of JAICQQ010000132.1, read as the reverse complement.
CTGTCTGATCCTGTTCGAAGCGATTCGCAAAGCAGGGAGCGCCGATCGCAAGAAGATTCAAGAAGCGCTCGAGCACCTCACGGTGCTCACACCCAACGGTAAGTACACCTACTCGCCCACCAACCACGCGGGCATCAACCGCGAGTACATTTCCGTCAACGTCGTGAAAGACGGCAAGTTCGTGCCCACCGATTGGGCAAAAGAACAGCTGGCGCGCACCGTCGCCAGCCAGTGAGAAGGCATGCTTCGTGTCGAAGGGCTCAGTCGTCGTTTCGGAGGCGTCTACGCGGTTCAGGATCTGAGCTTCGACGTCGAGTTGGGCGAGCTCCGCGGCATCATCGGCCCGAACGGCGCGGGAAAGTCGACCTTGTTTCACGTGATTGCCGGTCACCTGCGGGCGAACGCTGGTCGCGTGCTGCTGCGCGGCGAAGCGATCGATCGCGTGCGTCCCGACCAACGAGCCGCGCGCGGCCTCGGGATCGTGTATCAGGGTGCTCGGATCTTTCGCGGGCTCACGGTGCTCGAGAACATCATGGTGGGCGCGCACTCGACGACCCGGCACGGGTTCTTCGAAGCGGCGCTGCGGTTTCCCCTCTGCCGGCGCGAGGAGAACCAGATCCGCGCCCGGGCTGAAGCGCTGCTCGACCAGGTAGGGCTCACCGGTCTGGGAGACCGCATGGCAGAGTCGCTGCCACTGGGGCAACAGCGGGCGATGCAGCTCGCCACTGCACTGGCCGCCAATCCAGCCGTTTTGCTGCTCGATGAGCCTGCGTCGGGTCTGCGCAGCGCGGAGCGGCGCCAATTCGCTCGGCTGCTCCGCGGCCTTTGCTCGCAGGGCATGACGCTGCTGCTCGTCGAGCATGACGTGGCTTTGGTCACGAGCCTCTCCCACAAGATCACGGTGCTCGATCTGGGGCGCGTGATCGCTGAGGGGGCTCCCACTGAAATCCGCGCTGACCCGCGTGTGGTCGCTGCCTACCTTGGCTCGGTCGAGGACGAGCCCTCATGATCGAAGTCGACGACGTGGTGGTGCGCTACGGGACGGCCACCGCCCTGGATCGGGTCACGCTGTCCGTGGCTGCCGGTGAAATGGTGGCCCTGATCGGTGCGAACGGCGCTGGAAAGTCGACCTTGCTCAACGCGCTCTCCCGGGTGGTTCCTACGGCGAGGGGTGCGATCCGCATCCGCGGACGTTTCGCGCACGTCCCGGAGGGCAGGCAGCTATTTTCGGATCTGAGTGTCGACGACAACCTGCGCCTCGGTGCGTTCCGTGCAACGAGCCGCGACACTTCCTGGATCTACGAGCTCATGCCGGAGCTCGATGGCTTGCGCAAGCGGCGTGCCGACAGCCTCTCGGGCGGTCAGCAGCAAATGGTCGCGATTGGCCGCGGCCTGATGGCGCGCCCGGACGTGCTAGCGATCGACGAGATGTCCCTCGGGCTCGCACCCAAGGTGGTGCAAGGCCTCGCTCGGCAGTTGTCGATGCTCAACCAAACGCAGGGCCTTGGCGTATTGCTCGTCGAACAGAGCGCGCGACTGGCGCTTTCGTTGTGCAGCAAGGCCTACATCCTCGAGACGGGTCGCCTCGTGGCGCAGGGGCCCTGCCGGGAGCTGGCCGATTCTCGCTTCGTCGTGAGCGCGTACCTGGGCAGCCCGCTCGAGGAGACGGGGTGACCGCATTTCTTTCCTACCTCATTCATGGGATCGCGGTTGGCTGCGGCTTTGCCCTGATCGCCAGCGGGCTCATCATCATTTACCGCGTGACGCGGGTGGTGAACCTGGCGCAGGGCATGTTCGCGGTGCTGGCAGGTTTGGCAGCCTCTTCTTCGCTGGACACCGGGGTGCCCCACGGGCTGGCCGAGCTCTTCGCGACGATCGTGTCGGCTGCCGCTGGAGTACTCACGGGCCTGGTCGCCATCGGCAAGCGCGGCACCCATCCGGAGGCTTCGCTGATTGCCACGTTGGGGGTGGGCATTTTCGGCTACGCGCTGGAAATCCTCATTTGGGGGGACCAACCGCGGTCCTTCGCCGGGGTGTCAGGCTTGATCGAGGTCTCGGACCTGCACCTGCCGAAGCAATACCTGGTGATCATGGCCGTCACGCTGTTGGTGTTCGGCGCGCTCGAAGTGTTTTTCGAGCGCACTTACCTCGGAAAGGCCCTGACCGCTTGCGCCTCGAATCCAGGCGCCGCCCGGCTCGTGGGCATCGACGTCACTCGCATGGGCTTGGTGACGTTCGGGATCGCTGGAGCGTTGGGCGGCGTCGCCGGCGTCGTGCTCACGCCGCTCACACCCGTTTCGTACGACACCGACATGCCGCTGTTCGTCAACGGGTTCGCGGCCGCGATCCTGGCGGGCCTGAAACAGCCCAGCCTCGCGCTGGCGGGTGGCGTCGCGCTGGGGGTCGCCGAGGCGATGGTGGCCGGCTATGCCAAGCCTTCGTATCAAAGCTCCTTGGCTTTGCTGCTGGCCATCTCGATCCTGGTGGTCCAAGCGGTACGCCGCCCAACGTTGCGAGCCGCGGAACCATGACGCGCGTCACTCGCGATCGCATGGCCTTGGGTGCCCTCGTCGCGACGAGCCTTGCGCTGGCCGCGTTGCTCGAGGATAGCGCGCTGTCTCTCTACGTCCTCTTGCTCCTGAGCGCGATCGTCACCGTCGGCGTCTCGCTGGTGATGGGGCACGCCGGGCAAGTCACCCTTGGGCAGGGAGCCTTCTACGCTTGCGGCGCGTACACCGCCGGTGTCACCGCCACGCTCGGGTGGCCGCCCCTGCTCGGGTTAGCGCTCGCTCCGCTCGCCGGAGCCGCCCTGGCCGCGCTCATCGGTGTGCCGTTGCTCTTGCTGCGCGGGCATCACCTTGCTTTCGCGACCTTGGCGACGCACCTCATCGTCCTCGGCCTGATCGGCGAAATGACGATCACGGGAGGCGACGTCGGGCTCCAGGATATTCCGCGACTGAGCATCGGGGCCATCGAACTGACATCGATCCGCAGCTATGCCTACTTGAGCTGCCTCGGGCTCTTCAGCGTCGTGATCATCACACGCAACCTGCTTCGGTCGCGCCCGGGGCGCGCGCTCCGCGCGCTGTCGTCGAGCGAGGTGGCCGCTGCCTCTTGTGGAGTGCCCGTTGGCCGCTACAAGCTCGCCGTCTTCGCGCTCTCCGCTGGGTTTGCGGGACTCGCGGGCGGCATCTACGCATTTCACATGGGCTACCTCGCCCCGGGCTCGTTCCCCGTGTTGCTGTCCATCGAATACGTGGTGATGGCTGCCGTGGGTGGACTGGGCACCGTGCGGGGCGCACTGATCGGAAGCGCCACCGTCGTGATACTCGTCGACTCGCTCAGCCGGATCGCGACGATGAGCGGGATGCCGAGCACGGCTCCGGTGATCCTGTCCTACGCCGTCTACGCCCTGTTGCTGATCGTGGCGGTGCTCTTCCTACCGGGGGGTATCGCCGCGCTCTTGACTTCGCTCACCGCTCGGACGGCGTCCAGGCGAGCCACGGCTCGTGCCCAGCAACGCGTCCCCCTTCCGGCGGGCACGTCGGCCATGGGGGTGGCTCACGACGCCCCCGGCACCCCGAACTCGCGCCAGGGGAGCCCCTCGTGAGCGGCACCATTCGCGTCCTGGGAAGTCCGCCCCGTTCTGCCCCCGTGCTGACGGGCGAGACGATTCTCGCGAGCTTGTTGCAGGCCGGGGTGGCATTTCCGCACAACTGTCAAGCCGGCAACTGTGGCGCCTGCAAGTGCGAACTCGTAGAAGGCGATACGCTGGAGCTGCCGTACTCGGAATACGCGCTGTCCCCGGAGGAGCGGGCGCAGAATCTGATTTTGGCTTGCCGGACGCAGGCATGGGGCGACTGCGTCGTGCGCTTACTCGATGCCGAAGAGCTGGTGCTGCACCCGTCGCGCGTCCTCCGCTGCCGCTTGATTGCCTTCGATGACCTCACGCACGACATCAAGGGGCTGAGGCTGAGCATCGAGGCTGGCGGGCCCTACTCGTTTTCTGCGGGACAGCATGCCAAGCTCAAGTTTGCGCCGGGGATCTCCGAGCGGGACTACTCGATGGCAAATCGTCCAGACGAGGCGGAGCTCGAGTTTCATATTCGACACGTGCCGCGCGGCGAAGCCAGCGACTACGTGTTCACGTGTCTGCATCTCGGAGCGGAGATCACGGTCTCCGGCCCGCTGGGGAACGCCTATTTGCGCGACAATCACCGCGGCCCGATCCTGGCCGTGGCAGGCGGGAGCGGCCTCGCCCCCATCAAGTCCATCGTCGAGACGGCGCTCGGCGCGGATCCCCAGCGCCAGGTCCACCTCTACTTCGGCGTGCGCGACGAGCGCGACGTCTATCTGGAGTCTCACCTGGCGAGCCTTCGTGAGCGACACCCGAACCTGACGGTCCAGATCGTGCTCTCGGAGCCGAGCCGGCCCCGCGCGCGCCGCGAAGGCTGGCTCACCGACGCCGTCAGCAGCGACTTTGCGTCGTTCGAGGGATTCAAAGCCTACGTCGCGGGTCCCCCGATCATGGTAGAGACGATGCAACGAGCGTTGCGCGGCAAGGGCATGGCCGTGCGCGACGTCCACGCGGATGCCTTCTACGGTCAGGCGGATGATGCCTTCAATGCTAGATAGAACAGGAGAGCCTCGTCATGGGCGATAGTATCGACGAAGCACCGTTGGGCGGCCGGGTGGCTCTCGTCACCGGCGGCGCGCGCGGCATTGGACTCGCGGTGAGCCGATACCTTCATGGGCTCGGCGCCAGCGTGGTGATCGCCGACAGCGGAGTCTCGGTGACCGGTGCCGAGCCAGACCCCAGCGTGGCGCAAGCCGTGGCCGCCGAGCTTGGGGCGCGCGTGACCGCCTTCACGTCGGACCTCGGCTCTCCCGATGCGGCGGCGGAGGCCGTCGAACTCGCGGTGTCTTGCTACGGAGCTATCGACCTCGTCGTCAACAACGCCGCGATCCTGCGCGACGCTTTCATCTTCAAGGCCAAGCCGGCAGACTGGGGCCTCGTGCTGCAGACCAACTTGAGCGCACCGTTCTACGTGCTCGCCGCGGCCACGCCGCACCTGCGAGAGCAGGCGAAGCGCGGTCGCGCCCCGGGCCGCATCGTCAACATCACGTCTTCGGCGGGTCTTTATGGCAACTTTGGACAAGCCGCGTACGCGAGCGCGAAAGCCGGACTCGTCGGCCTCACGCGAGTGGTGGCGATGGACATGGCGCGCGCTTCGGTGACGTGCAACGCGGTGGCGCCGTTCGCTGCAACCCGCGTGACAGGCATGATTCAACCGGCCAACGCGCAACAGGCCCAGTACAAGGAGCGCGCTCTCAGAATCGAGCCTCGCTTCGTCGCCGAGCTCGTGGGCTTTCTGTGCGGCCCGCATGCCCACGATGTCACGGGACAGGTGCTGGGGGTCCGAGGCCGCGAGGTGTTTCTGTTTTCTCAGCAACGCCCGCGCGCTGAGTTCGTCGCGCCCGAGCGCAACTGGAGCACACCGGAGTTTGCTGCCATGTTCAACCAGCACTTCCGCAACGACCTTACCGATCTAACGACCGACCTTGAAGCTTTCAACACGGAACCTGTAGGCTAGATCCCGAGATCGAGATTGCCGAGCCATCGAAATCCCGAGCCATCGCTGCCTCCATTCCTCGAGGAGTCGACCCCATGACTGCTGCCTATCACGAAGTAAAAACCGTCGCCGATCTGGCGCAGGAGCCCGACGCCTATCGCGAGGCCATCGCCAAGATCGTGACCAGCCACGCTGTCAACGAGCTCTACGGAGCGCAGGTGTTCGACGAGCCGGCGATCGCGCTGGCCCCGACACCGTACGCGAAGTGGCTGACGTGTCGCATCGCGATGGAAGAGTACCACCACCACGTCCGCTTCAAGGGCCTCGCGGATGACCTGGGCATCGCCCAGGAAAGGACCGATCCCAAGCTCAAACGCCCGCTCACGATTTTCGAGTTTCCGCTGAAAACCTGGCCGCAGTTCTGCGTGATCAAGATGCTGGCGGATCTGGCGGAGATCCTGCAGGTGGAGGATCTGTTGCATTGCAGCTTCGTCCCGCTGCGCAATATCGGGCGCATCACCATGCCCGAGGAGAAGTTTCATGCGCAGTTCGGTAAGGACTTCTGCACCGAACTCTGCAAGACCGAGGAGGGGAAGCGAGAGGTGCAGCAGGCCATCGATGACTACGTCCCATACCTGCCCCTGTTCTTTGGCGCCTCCGGTTCCAAGAACAACGAAACCTATCGTCAGTTCGGGCTGAAGGAGCGCAAGAACGAAGAGATGCGCACGGATTTTCTGACGCGCGCGCGCTCGGTGGTCGAGTCCCTGGGGCTGCGATTTCCGGATCTCACCACTACCTGACCCACGGAATCGGGCCAGTGACCTCGACTCGAGAAGAACACGGCGCCTGGCGCGAGACGCTCTACCGGCGCATGGATCAACAGAACCTGACACCGCTCTGGGAGGTGCTCGGTGTGTTGGTGCCGCCGCGACCCACCACACCCTGCGTCCCCGCGCGCTGGCGCTACGAGAAGCTGCGACCCCTGCTCATGGAAGCGGGCGAGCTGATCACGGCGCGCGAGGCAGAGCGCCGCGTGCTGGTGCTGGAAAATCCGGGCCTGCGCGGCGCGTCATCGATCACGCAGACGCTGTATGCAGGGCTGCAGCTGATCCTTCCCGGCGAGGTAGCGCCCAGTCATAGGCATAGCCAGTCGGCGCTGCGGTTCGTGGTAGAGGGCACCGGGGCGTACACGGCAGTCGACGGAGAACGGACCACCATGCAGCCCGGTGACTTCATCATCACACCGTCGTGGACGTTCCACGATCACGGCAACCCCGGCGATGTGCCAGTAATTTGGCTCGACGGGCTAGACATTCCGATGGTGCGTTTCTTCGACGCCGGCTTCGCCGAGCGTCATCGAGAAGAGTCGCAGCCTATCACTCGACAGGAAGGCGATGCGTTGCTGCGCTACGGCGCCGGCCTGCTGCCCTACGAATACGAGCCAACGTCACCGACCACGCCCAGCTTCTGCTACCCGTACCAGCGAACCCGCGCAGCCCTCGATCGACTCCAGCACGCAGGAGCATCGGATCCGTGCCACGGCGTGAAGATGCAATACGCGAATCCGGCGACTGGAGGCTACCCGATGCCGACGATCGCCGCGTTCATGCAGCTGCTGCCGGCTGGTTTTAACGGCCGCGGCCACCGGTCCACGGACGGCACGGTGTTTAGCGTGGTTGAAGGGGCGGGCCGGAGCCGCATCGGCGGCCGAGTGTTCGAATGGGCGCCCAAGGACGTGTTCGTGGTCCCTTCGTGGTTCGAGGTCGCGCACGAAGCCAGCGAAGACGCGGTACTCTTCAGTTTCTCGGATCGACCCGTGCAGAAAGCACTCGGGCTGTGGCGCGAGGAAGTGGCCGCGTGAGTGAGTGGTTTCACACGCTAGGTCGACCCCTCGGCGCGGAAGAACGCCGCAACGTCAGCGACTACCTCAGCGGCCTCTATCTCGCGCACGACCTCCCGATCGAGGGCGTCTCTGACTGGAAGAGCGCGCACGCAGCGATTGTTTCCCCGGGCTGGGATCGCCGCTGGTGGGATGCCGAGCAGCGCGAAAAGGACCGCTTGTCGAGCAAAGCCCGAGCAGTGGTGGACGAGCCCGAGTTTTGGCGTTCGCTGTCGGCCTCCCTGGAATCGGCGGATGGCGTGTACGAAGCCGCGGCGATCGGAGCGGCCCGGGGCGGCTGCGAGGACATGGGTCTGATCCGCGCCGCCGCCGGTGCGCTGAGTCAAGCGCTCTACCTAGCCGAGCTCTCCCGAATCGCTGGGGAAGGTACCAGGCATCCTTTTTTCATCAAGAAAGCGGTGTTTGCGAGCGGTCACTGGCCGCTCGGCATCGTGCACGGGACCTATTACGTTTTTTGACGAGCTACGAGATCGAATGAGGACAATCGTGAAATACGCCTTTCCTGTTCCAGAGGTTCCCAGCGTGCCCGTCGCAGGCACCGAGCTCGCCTTCGCCGTACGCCGCATCTATTGCGTCGGGCGCAATTATCGCGAGCACGCCCGTGAGATGGGGTTCGAGCCGGAGCGCGACCCGCCCTTCTTCTTTACGAAGCCTGCCGACGCCATCGTGCAAAATGGCGCGACCATTCGTTACGCCCTCGGCACCAAGAATCTGCATCACGAGATCGAGTTGGTGGTCGCCATCGGTCGGGAGGGGGTCGACATCCCCCGCGAAACCGCGCTCGAACACGTGTATGGCTACGCCGTCGGCGTCGATCTGACACGACGCGACTTGCAGCTCGCGGCGCGCGACAAGGGCCGGCCGTGGGACGTGGGCAAAGGGTTCGATGAGTCTGCTCCCATCAGCGCCGTGCACCGCGCCGTCGATGTCGGTCATCCCGCCGCCGGCGCACTCTGGCTCGAAGTGAACGGCACGCTTCGCCAGAAGGCCGACGTGTCGGAAATGATCTGGCCTGTTCCCGACGTCATTGCGTTTCTCTCGCGGCTCTTCGTGCTAGAATCCGGGGATCTGATCTACACGGGCACGCCCGCCGGGGTGGGCCCGCTCGAACCAGGCGACCGCCTGCGCGGCGCGCTCGAGGGTGTAGACGAAATCACGCTGCAGATTGCGCCCTATGAAACTGCATAGCTATTTTCGAAGCTCCGCTTCTTTTCGGGTGCGCATCGCGCTCGGCCTCAAGGGTCTCACGTACGACACGCTAGCCGTCCACTTGCGCCGCAACGGCGGCGAACAGTTTACCCCGGAGTTTCGCGCGCTCAATCCACAGGCCTTGGTACCAGTCCTCGACACGGGTGAACACCGCTTGACGCAGTCGCTCGCCATCATCGAATACCTGGACGAGAGCTTCCCCGACCCGCCGTTGCTGCCGCAGTCACCCGTCGAGCGCGCACGGGTACGCGCGCTGGCGCTCGGCGTCGCCTGTGAGATCCATCCGCTCAACAACCTGCGGGTGCTCGACTATCTGGATCGCGAGCTCGGCGTGAGCAGCCAGGCCAAAACCACATGGTACCATCACTGGGTGGCGCTCGGCCTCGAAGCCCTCGAGACTCAGTTGGCGGACAACCCGCGCACGGGCCGGTTCTGCCACGGCGATCGTCCCAGCCTTGCGGACTGTTGCCTGGTACCGCAGCTGTACAACGCGCGCCGCTTCGACTGCGACCTCAGCGCCTACCCCACGCTGCTCAGCATCGAGCTCAATTGCAACGCTCTCCCGGCGTTTCGAGACGCAGCACCGGAACGTCAACCAGATACGGAGGCGTAACTGCCCAAGCCCTGTGGCCCGTACGCACCGACCGCGAAGCCCCGTGGGCAGCGACCGCGAGCCCTATGCCCGTAGCGCGCCGAACGCCCGAGCCATGTGACCCATAGGCACCGACCGCGAGCCACGTGGCCCGTAGGCGCCGAACGCGCGAGCCAGGTGGCCCGTAGGCACCGACCGCGCGAGCCAGGTGGCCCGTGCAGCGCGCCAACGCGCGAGCCATGTGGCCCGTAGGCGCCGACCGCGCGAGCAACGGCCGCGCGGGCCATGTGGCCCGTGCAGCGCGCCAACCCGCTAGCCATGTGGCCCGTAGGCACCGACCGCGCGAGCCCTGTGGCCCGTGCAGCGCGCCAACGCGCGAGCCCTGTGGCCCGTAGGCACCGACCGTGCGAGCCCTGTGGCCCGTGCAGCGCGCCGACCGCGCGAGCCCTGTGGCCCGTGCAGCGTGCCAACGCACGAGCCATGTGGCCCGTAGGCGCCGACCGCGCGAGCCCTGTGGCCCGTGCAGCGCGCCAACGCACGAATGCAATGGGGGATCCCTTGAGTGTGGCCCGCGAGATGCACATTGGGTCGCGCCTATCGCAGATCTTCGGTGAGTTCTTTAGTATACGCACAAGCGCGCGTCCGTCAAGGTTGTTTGCGTCGTTTACGAACGAGCCAGGTCGTTCCTATTCGCACGTCACGGGCGGCGTAGGGTGTGGCGGGGCGGAAGCACGGAGGATCCCTGTTCAATAATGAGT